>JBBSCL010000419.1:0-3980 GCA_038250345.1 Leptolyngbyales cyanobacterium | reverse complement strand
TCTGGTGTTAGTGCCCAGTCCGGCTTATCCCGCACACTTTCGCGGTCCGCTGATTGCCGGAGCCGAAATTTACGATGTGATGCTCAAGCCCGAAAATGATTGGGTGATTGATTTTGCAACCATTCCGGAGGCGATCGCAAACCGGGCAAAAATCCTTTACTTCAACTATCCCAGCAACCCCACTGCCGCCACTGCACCGCGTGAGTTTTTTGAAGAAGCGGTTGCCTTTGCCCGTCATTATGAAATTCTGCTGGTGCATGACTTGTGTTACGCAGAACTGGCGTTTGATAGCTATCAGCCCACCAGCCTGCTCGAAATTCCTGGGGCAATGGAGATTGGCGTAGAGTTCCATACGCTGTCTAAAACCTACAACATGGCAGGATGGCGAGTGGGTTTTGTGGTGGGCAATCGCCATGTTGTGCAGGGGTTGCGAACCCTAAAAACCAACCTTGACTATGGCATTTTTCGGGTGCTGCAAACGGCGGCTGAAACGGCGCTGCAATTGCCTGATGTCTACTTACACGAAGTCCAAGCCCGCTATCGCACCCGCCGCGATTTTTTAATTCAAGGCTTAGGAGAACTGGGCTGGACAGTGGCTAAACCCAAAGCCACGATGTACCTTTGGGTATCTTGTCCACCCGGCATTGGGTCTACGGATTTTGCTTTCTCAGTGCTAGAACAAACGGGCGTGGTGGTTACACCGGGTAATGCGTTTGGCAAAGGTGGCGAAGGCTATGTGCGAATTAGCCTGATTGCCGATTGCGATCGCCTAGGGGAAGCGCTACGTCGCTTTAAGCAAGCTGGCATCACCTATCAGGCGGGAGAGTCGTTGGTGTCTGGGTTGAAGAGTCGGGGCTAGAAAGCAGCAAGGTTTGGACTTTTTTGTGGGGATGGATCAGCGGTTAGACAGCGTTTATGCCAGCGATCGCGCGAGTTGGCGAGAATGGTTAGAGCAGAACCATCGAACATCCTCTGGTATTTGGCTAATTTACTACAAAGTGAAGAGCGGCAAGCCCAGCGTTCTATACGCTGAAGCGGTTAAAGAAGCCCTTTGTTTTGGCTGGATTGACAGCAAAGTAAAATCCATTGATGAAGAACGCTACCGACAAATATTTACGCCCCGAAAACCCAAAAGCGTTTGGTCAAAATTAAACAAGCAATATGTTGAAGAACTAATCGATCAAAAGTTGATGACTGATGCAGGGTTGACAAAAATCTTAGCCGCAAAGCAGGACAACTCTTGGACAATATTGGATGCAATAGAAGCTCTAGTCATACCAGCCGACTTGATCGCCGCATTGGGTAACAACCAAACTGCCCAGCAGAATTTTGAGCAATTCGGCAATTCCTCTAAGAAAAACATTCTTTTTTGGATTGAGAGCGCTAAACGCCCCGAAACCAGGCTTAAACGAGTTGAGCAGACGGAGATCGCAGCCGCCCGAAACAAAAATCCATTAGTCCGCTAGTGGGGTTAGTCTTTATCTCACTTGCGATGATTGGTTACGACTAACTCAAATTCCCAGCCCGGTAGTTGATCGATCAGATCGGTCATCCGACGCAGATCTTCAGACCCGTTGAGGGTTAAGGTATCTCGCGATCGCACCTCAACCGCAATCTTCTTCCCTTCACCTTCGGCAATCAGATCAAATGGACAGCCTGCCAACACTGGTGGCAAATCGGTTGAAGCAGGATGCAGCTTTACCTGATATCCTTTCTGCCGATACTCTCTTGCCAACCTTAGCAATCGCTGATGCTCTAGCTGATTCAGGTGTTTTGAGTAAGTCATACCAGGGTGGAATAGTATTTCTATCTATAAAGATAACTTCAACTTAACTCAGATACATCAGGAGCCGCTTCTATCTTAATATGGAGAAATTCTTTCCCCTTACAAAAAGCCTCTGCAAGCACGGAGGACATTCCCTTAACCCGAAACGAGCCATTTAGGCTCCGACGGCGGCTGACAAAATCTGTTATTTGATAGTCATCCACATAGATTAGCCCATTTAAAGCGTCTCTAACGGGCTTTACAATATTATCACTATCTGGTACTCCTTCTTCACTTCCGGGGTCAGTGTCGTAATAGTGAGTAATGATCACCCTCAAGAAGTCACCCAAGGGAACACCAACCGTCCAGCAAGCGGCGGCAGTATTACGGACTTCTATTTTCCAGGCTTGGACACGTTTTCGATCTTTTGCCTGATGCGAAACTGGCTTGCCAGTGACAACAAATTCAAAGGGCAGCACTGGGGGCATCCTAACCAACAGATAAGTGGGCTTAGCGATCGAGCAGTGAGGCGGGTAGAACACTCATAACTTGTCTGAAATGGTAGATGGACATACTATCCACCTCCATAGTAGTTCTGTTGTATTTGAATGGGGTGCTGTGATGGAAGTCTGACTGTTATGACGCTAAAACCTGTGATAAAAGTTGCCGCCTAATAAAATGTTTCAATTCGATATTTTTACCAAATCTGGCTAACGGGCAACAAGGGCGCGATCGCATCCAAGCCCCAAGCCATCAGCGCGCCGCCTAAAAAGCTCAGGAGATGCCCCTTCCAGCCTGGAGAATTTGCTAGAGGCACCATCCCCCAAAGCATTTTGCTACAAACAAAGCCCACCAAAATAGTCATCAGAATTGCAATGATGCCGCCTTCAACGTAGCCACGCAGCAGCAGAAACCCAAGGTAGCTAAACACGATGCTATTTGCCCCAAAATATTTTGTACTTTTGGGAAAAAGTAAGCCATTGAAGCAATCAATTAGGATCGCTCCTACGGTGACGATGACCCAATCGCGAGTACCCCGCAGCAAAAGTAAGCCGCCTAAAAAGAGAAAAGATTCAGCATTTTGGGTGAGATAGCGGTAGGGCTGATTGATAAATTCGCCCATGGGGGGACTCCACAAACCGGGCAAAGTCCGCAGGCTGAAGCCCCACTGGCGGATTTTTTTGCCAAATAGAAAAGCGATCGCGATCGCCCCTAGCCAGACATACACAATCATGTCTGCCACGCTTTTAACTTGCGCGACCCATTCAGTCAGGGTCATTGGCACGGAACCATACTGATGTGCAAATACAACAATGCCGCCATTATGCCCAAAAAGCTCCCAGTGTAATGTTTCTACAGATTCTAATCTTTCCTTAGGCATCTGGAGATAAACCACCCAAAGTGAGATATTTCTCAATTGATTATTGGGCAGAAGATTAGAAAGTAATTTATTAGATCAGCTTAAAATCCCGTTGTAGTACGGATAAAAACATTTGCATTTTTAGCTCATGAGTTGTATCGATAGAAAAAACCGTTGTTTTAATAGAATTCACTATAACTTCTAAAATTCAAAATCTCTGAATTCTCTGTGCTTGCAAACTTTGAATAGGTTTCGCAGGGTAAAGCAGAATGAAAATTATTGCCGTCAGCTAGTTTTATTTATCAAATTATGGTTTTTATCACTATAATTAAAAGACACGGTTCTAGGTAGAGCATGAACATATCTACGCCTTCCAATCAGCAATCTATATCGGCAGGGTCAAATGATCAAGAACTGGCGATCGCTCCCGAAGATTACAGCCTGCTCACCGACCTCTACCAACTCACCATGACCGCTTGCTACATCGGTGAAGGTCTGGAGCAGCAGCAGGCAAGCTTTGAACTGTTTACCCGCCGCTTGCCTCAAAACTTTGGCTACCTAATTGCCATGGGATTAGCTCAAGCATTGGATTATCTGGAAAAATTGCGCTTCAGCCCGACTCAAATTTCAGCCCTGCAAGCCACCGGAATCTTTGACCATGCGCCAGACGCTTTTTGGACTTTGCTGACAGAGGCAAAATTTACGGGTGATGTGTGGGCGGTGCCAGAAGGAACGGCAGTCTTTGCCAACGAACCGCTGTTACGGGTGGAAGCGCCCCTCTGGCAAGCGCAACTCGTGGAAACCTACCTATTGAACACGCTGAATTATCAAACTTTAATTGCCACTCGTGCCGCG
>JBBSCL010000418.1:0-3988 GCA_038250345.1 Leptolyngbyales cyanobacterium | reverse complement strand
CGATCGTGACTAACGGTGAAGCGGTTCTGAGTAACCGTAAAGCTGCGGTAAAGTGCGTGAGCGCGATCGCACCCTCCACAACCTCAGAAAAACCGAGTAACAAACGATTTCTTTAGCTTGCAAAGACTCAAACAACCCCATCCGTACACTACGCCCGTGCAAACATCGGCTGACTCAACCCACTTCATCGAGAAAATACGCCTTTTCTGTGCGGTTCCCTGAGCCGAACGCAGTGATGCATCAGCCATGCTGGTTTCATCCACCCACATCAGGGCTTAGCTTTATGACTCGCAAAAAACGTACCTCTCGCGCACTCGAAAAAGCTGAACTGCGCTCGGCTGGCTTGAAAGCCGTTGATCCAACCCTGGACTTTGGCGACACTCGCAGCATGACCCACCTCACCGCCCAGATCGCACAACTCCGCACCAAGATCGACTCCTACAACACTGCTCTCGCCATCATCGATTCTTCCAAAACGGAAATTGAAGCGCTGGAAAAAAGCCTGGGCGACCTCGCCGACCAGATGTTGATTGGCGTTGCGTTTAAATATGGCAAAAACAGCTCCGAATACGAAAGGGCAGGCGGTGTGCGAAAGAGTGAGCGGATTCGCCGCAGCAGCGTCAGTCGGTTGAAAGCAGGAGCCGATGAGCTGCCTGCTACCAGTGCTAGTGCTCAAGCGGTTTAGTTTTCCCATGAATGCAAGGGCGATCGCTGCCTGCTGAAGGCTTCAAACTGAGAGGCGCGATCGATTGTGCTGACTTGTCAGTTCGCAGGCTCAGCGCGATCGCCTCACTCAAAATCGGGTGGGGACAAATGGGGTTGTGAGACTACAGTAGTTTTACAGCGAACAAATAATTTGCGACGGGTGATCTCCTTATGCCATTTGAGCAGATGTTTATCTCGGCGGCAGCCTTAACGATTGGCTCCATTTGCACCCGTGTATTGTGTGAAGGCGGCACTCGGTTTGCCAGTTGGGTGCAGGCGCAAAGTGACGATGCCGCGCAGATTATTCAAAAAGCGTCGGAACAATATGCCTGGAACTATGCCAAACGTCACGGCATGATGAAAGTGCTGGGAATGCGGGAACCAGTACCTTTGGAGTCGGTTTATACGGCGGTGCAATTTTTGGATCGAGAGAGCATTAGCCGATTTGACTCGATTGAAGATCTAGAAAAGGCATTTCGCGAACAGCCCGATCGCCGCTTTCAAAAGAAAGCCAAAAAAATGGATGGGCTGCGGGTTGCCAACGACAAACAATATTTGATGGTGCTGGGCGGTCCGGGGGCAGGCAAATCGACTTTTTTACGAAAAATGGGTTTGGAAGCGCTGAAGGGGAATAGCCTCAAAAATGGCTATGTGCATGAGTGCATTCCAGTGCTGATTGAGTTGAAAAACTTCGCCTCGAATGAGATTGCGATTGAACAAGCGATCGCCCAAGAGTTTCGCATTTGCGGCATTCCATCGCCGGAGATTGTCACGACCAAACTGCTGGAGGCAGGCAGCCTGCTGATTTTGCTGGATGGGCTAGATGAAGTGCCCACTAAGCAGATGACCAACGCCATTCAGCAGATTCAAAATTTTGTTGATCAGTACGACAAAAATCGGTTTGTGGCATCCTGTCGCCTTGCCGCCTACCGCAACAACTTTTATCGGTTTAGCGATGTGGCAATGGCAGACTTTGACCACGAACAGGTGAAGCAGTTTATTCACCGCTGGTTTCAGTCGGAAGAAGACCTGAAGCTGAATACGGCGCAGCGCTGCTGGAATCTGTTGCAGCAGCCAGAATATGTCGCCACCAAGGAACTCGCGCACACGCCATTATTGCTGACCTTACTGTGTTTGGTGTTTGAGGATTCCCAGACTTTCCCCAAAAATCGAGCGGTGCTGTACGGCGAAGCGTTGGATGTTCTGCTGAAAAAGTGGGCATCGGAACGACGAATTCAGCGCGATCCAATTTATCAAGATCTGAGCATTGCCCTGGAAGAGATCATGCTGGCAGAGATTGCCCATACGCACTTTGAGGCGAATCGTTTGTTTTTTACTCGACGCGAAGTGGTGGATCAAATCCGTACTTTTCTGGCAGAAAATCTGAATGCGCCCAAGCATTTAGATGGAGAATCAGTGCTAGAAGCGATCGCCATTCAGCAGGGAATCCTCGTGGAACGGGCGCAAGAAGTTTACTCTTTTTCTCACCTGACCTTGCAGGAATATCTGGCAGCGCAATACATTGACGACCACCAACTTACCCAAACTTTGGTGGAGGAACATCTGACCCACGAGCGCTGGCAAGAAGTGTTTTTGCTCGTAGCGGGAGTGATGCGGGGTGGCGCGGATGCTTTGCTGCTGGCAATGGAAACTCAGGCAAATACGTTCATCAACACGCCTAAGCTCAGGGCTTTGCTGCAATGGACTGGAGATGTAACGGGAGACGCGAAGGGCAACCTGTCTCCCGCCGCTAAGCGCACCACTGCCTTGTTTATGGCGCTGGTCAACCATCGCGCTTTGAATCTAGCGCGGGTGCTTGATCCCAACCTGGCAAGTACCCTGGAACTGGCGCGAACTTTGGCAAATATTCGCACCTTAGAGTCGTCATACCCCGAAGACAATACGCCTGCCCGGTCGGCAATTCCTACCCGTGCGTTGGCGATCGCCCTAACGCGATCGCTGCCGCCTCGCTTAATGGGGCAGGCATTCGCCAAAACACTCACCAAAACCTTTACCGATGAACTCGCTAAGCTAGAGGCATTTCAAGAAACGACGTTGCACGAATTAGTGAGGCAGTTAAAGGTGTTGAACTTGCGATCGCCCGATAGCCGCCAACCGGCAACGGTGCTGCAAGAATTTCACACGCAAGTATTTCACACTTGGTTTAGCACTCTCAAACTTGATCCCACCTGGATCAGCCTTTCCACTGAAGAACTGCGAAAACTCGATCGCTACCTCTACGCTAACTGGCTGCTCGTGCGCTGTAAACAAGCGGCTGTCAGAGTTTCTCCCCGCACCTGGGCAGGCATTGAAGCACGCCTCTTGCGGGTATCGCCGTAGTGGAGTTTGGAGTTCGGAGTTCGGAGCAATAGAGTATTTCTGGCGTATTTCTGGCAAGATTGTCATGAAAGGTAGCATTGCACCTTTTCTTAAACCACACGCTCCAATCCGTTATGCCTAATTGCATTACTCAAATTATTGAATCGGAAGTGAAAGATTTGGGTGGCTTTGAAGTTCGGCGCATCCTCCCTCACCGCGATCGCCCGATGGTTGGACCCTTTATCTTTTTTGATCATTTAGGACCCGCCGTCTTTCCACCCGGTCATGGAGTCGATGTTCGCCCGCATCCTCATATTAATCTAGCGACCGTCACCTATTTGTTTGAAGGCATCATCCTGCACCGCGATAGTTTGAATAGCGTTCAAGAAATCCATCCCGGAGCAGTCAACTGGATGACGGCGGGTCGTGGGATTGTCCACTCCGAGCGCACCCCTGAGGCGGTTCGGAGTCAGGAATCCAGACTGCATGGCATTCAAACCTGGGTGGCGCTTCCTCAAGCAGATGAAGAAACCGAGCCTGGATTTTTTCACTATTCAGCCGCCGATTTACCCACATGGCAAGCCGACGGCGTATCTTTTAAGCTGATTGCCGGACAAGCCTATGGTTACACGTCGCCCGTCAAAACCTTCTCGCCGATTGTTTACCTAGATGTGCAGCTATCTCCTGGAAGACAATTCACGTTGCCCAGTGAATATCGCGATCGCGCCATTTACAGCGTTACGGCAGGTTTAATAGTCGATGGTCAACCGCTTGAACCGCATCAATTGGCAATTTTAGCCGCTGACACCGCAGTTGAAGTGAGCGCCCAAACAGAAGCTCGCTGTATTATTATTGGCGGTGAACCTTTGGGCGATCGCTATAAATGGTGGAACTTTGTTTCGAGCCGACCAGAGCGCATTGAACAAGCAAAGCAAGATTGGCAGGCAGATCGATTTGCCAAAGT
>JBBSCL010000417.1:0-3989 GCA_038250345.1 Leptolyngbyales cyanobacterium | reverse complement strand
TTGGGAAGGACTGGCGATCGAGGGCAGCAGCGTCTTGTATTCCCTGCCCAGTGCGATTCAAGCTGAAATCACCCGTCCTCTTTACCGCATGGCAAAAGGAGATATGCGAGAAGGCGGCGAATTTCGAGTTACCCTCAAAGAACCTGTAGACCGCACCATTCGCATTTTGTTAACCAGTGTGCTTGACTTGACGCGAGAAACGGTGAAAGGAGTGGCGATCACTATTCAAGACATCACCCGCGAAGCCGAACTGAACGAGGCAAAAAGTCAGTTCATTAGCAATGTCTCCCACGAACTCAGAACCCCCCTATTTAACATCAAATCTTTCATTGAAACTCTGCATGAATATGGGGAAGAGTTGAGCCTGGAAGAACAGCGAGAATTTTTGGAAACGGCGAACCGAGAAACCGATCGCCTGACGCGCCTAGTCAACGATGTTCTCGACCTATCCAAGCTAGAATCTTGCCGAACATACAGCTTTGAAGCCGTAGATTTAGCACAGCCGATCGAGCAAACCCTACGCACCTGTCAGCTTAATGCCCGTGATAAAGGAATTGAACTAAAGCAAGAAATTCAGCCCGATTTGCCTCCCGTACTCGGACACTATGATCTGCTCCTACAAGTATTTATAAATCTCGTTGGAAATTCGCTGAAATTTACTCCGTCGGGTGGAACGGTCACTATTCGAGCTTACTTGGTAGAAGTTGAGCCTAGTGAATTGGAACAGGACAATGAACTGTTCAACCCTTCAGAATCTACTCCCAAAGTGCGGATAGAAATTGCTGATACCGGCATTGGCATTCCTTTAGAAGATCAGCAGGCAATTTTCGATCGCTTCTTTCGGGTCGAAAATCGCGTTCACACCCTAGAAGGCACCGGATTGGGCTTATCCATCGTTCGCAACATCGTCGAAAAACATCAGAGTCGCGTTCACTTGTCGAGCGAAGTCGGCGTAGGCACCACCTTTTGGTTTGACCTTGCCGTATTTCAAGCCGCCAAACCCGTTTTGCCAGCCGATCACTTAGAATCCCATACATCCGGCGATCATTCGGTAACGCTCGATATTATTGCCGCTAGCATTGCTCCATAGTTGACCTCAACGGCGAATTAACACAACGCCTAAGCTAATCAACAACAGCCCTGCCACTAAAAGCAACGGCGTGTTTCGTTTCACCCACCGCTGCAAACGAAAGCTAGTGCCATACTGTGAATTCACCGCTTGAGCCTGCCCCACATCTTGATATAGCGTACAGTCCATCGCATCAGGACGCTTAGGAAAATTACAGCTATCGTCGGCATGATATACACAGCTTGCACAAAGCGGCTCATCTGTCGCTTGAAATAGCTTCATCCCCGGATGCCCATGTGCCTTTAAAGGCATACGACAATGAGGACACGCGATCGCCCGTGACTCAACAAACTGGTGACATTTAGGACAGTCAGGCATAGCAAAGTACGAACGTCATTCGTCACTCGGTAAATATTTTTGTAGTAACAGGTGTAGGCGTTCCTTTGCTTCTGTGGATATCTTATCCAGTGGCGTGAGAATGGCATACTTCAGAGCAGAGTGAGCGTCAGAATCTGGAGGATTTTCGGTCAGGCGACGCACGGTTTCTTGAATCACTTTTTGGGCATTGATGGCGTTGCGTTGCAGATTGGCGATGACTAGTTCTACTGTAACGCTGTCGTGGTCGGGATGCCAGCAGTCGTAATCTGTGACTAATGCTAGCGTTGCGTAGGCAATTTCGGCTTCTCTGGCTAGTTTTGCTTCTGGCAGATTTGTCATGCCGATAATGGCTGCGCCCCAACTACGATGCAGATTGGATTCTGCCTTAGTCGAAAACGCAGGACCTTCCATGCAAATGTAGGTGCCGCCCCGGTGAAGAGTGACCTCCGCAAGATTTGAGCTTTCGACCGCATCTGCCAATACCTGCGCCAATTTAAGACACACCGGATCGCCAAAGGCTACATGAGCGACAATGCCATCCCCAAAAAAGGTGGAGATGCGATTTTTAGTGCGATCGATAAATTGATCCGGCACCACCATATCCAATGGTTTGGCTGCTTCTTTAAGGGAACCCACTGCCGACGCAGAAATCAGATACTTCACGCCCAAACTCTTCATTGCATAGATGTTTGCCCGAAACGGTAGTTCTGAGGGCAACAGGTGATGGTTGCGTCCATGTCGTGCCAGAAATGCGACGGGCACACCGTCTAAATTGCCGACGATTAAAGCATCCGAGGGTTTGCCAAAAGGTGTTTCGATCTGGACTTCTTCCACATCTTTGAGCGCCTCCATTTTGTAGAGTCCGCTGCCGCCGATAATTCCGATCGCCGCTTCTGTCATGGTCATTTTTTCCTACATGCCGTCAAATAATCCTCGTTATTCTACTATCTTGCTAGAGCAGGCTGAGTTGAATATCAGTTTGCTCTGGTGTTGGTTTCGATTTGCGACGGTAGGGTCTGCGGGGTTTGATATCCACATGGGCAACAAACCAGGTTCGGAGCGCCTTTGCCTGTTCTTCATCTAAGATTTCCAAGTTAAGCGGCGGTGGAAACAGGTCAAGATCAGGCGTGGCTGCCCAAGTGACTTCACTGAAGTAGCGATCGCTGCCAAACGGGGTCACATCTTGGGGCATTCGTCCTAAATAGGGCACAATATTGCCCTGATTCAGAAACTTTTGGCGCTGCTGTTCCAGTTGTTTCACCCGCTGCCGCCGCGCTTTTTTGTAGTCCAAAATGGGCGCAGGATAGCCATTGAGCGTGGGTGGTGCACCTAACTGATTGGGTGGCACCTGCTCTAATTCGGGAAGCCAGCGTTTAATGAATAAGCCATCGGGATCACAGCGATCGACGGCAGTTTGTTCGGGATTGTAAATCCGCGTCCAGGTTTTATTAACGCAGTGAGTTACGCCTGCCTGCATCGCCCATTGATAGTGATCAATCGGGCAGTCGCCATCGATTAGATGACGCATAAAGTGAAGCGCTCCGTAGCGCCAATCCATGCCCAGCAGATTGCTTAGAAAGCTGGAATATAGGGCACGAGTCCGAAAGTTAAGTGCTAGCCAGCCGCCCGTTGCCTGCAAACATCGGGCTGCGGCATCCACAATCGGAAAGCCCGTATACCCTTCCTGCCAAGCCTGATATAGCTCCTCGTCAAAGCTCCAGCCGTCCTCATCAAAAACGCTGTAGAGCGATCGCACCTCTAGCTGCGGTAGGTAGCGAAACCGTTGGGCAAACCCACTGCCCCACCGCATCCGCGCAATCAACTGCTGCTGACTGCGTGCCACTTTCCAATTTCCTTGGGGATCATGCGCCTTGGCAGTCACATAGCATTCCCGCACCGAAATCACGCCAAATTTAATGTGGGGACTCAGCCCCGTGGTGGCTTCGGCACTGGGGTAGGATAGCTGCCAGTAGTAGCGATCGCTCTTTTCCTCTAAAAAATCCTGTAGCAATTGACGCGCATCGTGAATGCTGGCAGGCGGAATGGGCTTACCATCAGCCACATGCCCCAACTCTGCCAAGGTTGGCATGGGTTCGCCTAACACGCCATCGGGAATATCTATTCGGCTGGGTGTCGGCAACACGCCTGCTTCCATCTGCGAGTACCACAACGCCCGATAGTCGGGGTAGGGGATCAGATCGGCAGTTGTTCCGGCAGGTTCAAACCAGCGAATTTTCAACCCCTGGTCAGCTAGCGCTTGATTTAGCCGCGCATCCCGCACTCGACCATAAATTCGCTCAAAATCGAGGTAAGCATAGATACCCTCTGCCTGGGTTTCTCGAACCAGCTTTGGCAACACGTCTACCGGATCGCCAAACCGGATAATCAGCCGCCCACCGCGATCGCGCAACTCTTGATCCAGCGCTCTCAATGCCTCTAGCAAAAACGCTACCCGTGCTGGAGCTGTTTCAGGATGATGTAACAGCGATCGATCAAAAATGAATACTGGAATCACCCCGCCCCGCAACGCCGCCCGATCAAT
>JBBSCL010000416.1:0-4003 GCA_038250345.1 Leptolyngbyales cyanobacterium | reverse complement strand
GATACAAATTCGCACTGAGTTATTGACAGCCAATCGGCTTTTGATCGCGATCGCAGACAACGGCTCCGGCATTCCCGACAGTGTGCAAAAGCGATTATTTGATCCATTCTTCACCACTAAAGAAGTTGGCAAAGGAACTGGAATGGGGCTGTCAATTAGCTATCAGATAATTACCGAAAAACATGGTGGCTCACTGGAGTGCGTTTCTGCACCCAGACAAGGGGCAGAATTTCGGATTGAGATTCCCATTTCTCAATGCTCTACTTGAGATAAACTGGTTCATAGTTACCATTTTATTCAGTTCATGAGAGCCAGCATCAAACAGCAAATTTTGTTTATTCACCACGACGATTTGCCGCAGTTCAAAAAGAGCGGTTCAGTGGTGAGAAACAGCTATTTTTGGGCACTGAAGGCGATCGCGGCTCACACTAAACGACACGGCGACTGGGAATATGACCCCGAAGTGTGGCTGGCGCTGCAACGACTATTACTCTCTTTTGCTGAATCGGGCTATCTGGGGCTGCGCGAAACCCAACTAGAGTTTGCGATCGATCAAGAGATTCCGCCTGTGCTAAGGCTGGTGGCAACCTGGGAATAAGCGACCCTAGCTCAACTGGCTGCGGAAGCGAGCTACAAAATGACAGCGTTGCCTTTCAAGACATTTTCTTAGTCACCTTTGGTAAGGGGGCTTTTGGGCGATCGGCGCATTTGCTACTCACGAAAGGACGTTTCAAACATCTTCTTAGACAATTTAGACAAAACACTATTCCTCTGCTGCAAAAACTCATGTAGACGCTCAAAATAACCCTCTGTCGCCGCCTGCTGCACCGAAGGTCTTTGTAGCAGTGCTGCTCCCCAAGCTTTAACTTTTGGCGTTTGAGTAAAGAACTCGAATTGATATTGCTCAAACACCACAAAATAGCGAAAGATCGGCGCATAGACCGCATCAATCAGGGAAAAAGAATCTCCTGAAAAATAGGGCGATGCGTCAAGTTGCGCTTCGAGGATTTGAAAACTGTTGGTTAGATCTTGACGTTTTGCTTCAAATACTTCTTCGTCAGTGGCGCTGTAAAATGCGGCAATTTTAGTCAAAACACTAGATCCAAATTCAATCCAAGAGCGATGCTTGGCTTTGGCGAGAGCATCGGCTGGATGCAAAGAACCGGGAGTGATTTCATCCAAATATTCGCAAATGACAGCCGACTCAAACAGCACATCTTCACCGACTAACAAAATGGGCACTTTACCCAAGGGCGATCGCTGCAAAAACCAAGCGGGTTTATTAGCAAGGTCAATATACTGGCGCTCATGGGGAATTTGTTTTTCAAGCAACGTGATAATTGAACGCTGCACATAGGGACAAAGCGTGTGACTAATCAACTTTAGAGTCGGAGTTTCAGTAGACATCGTTCACGCTCCATAATAAAACCGTTCGTGAATAACCTTGCCAGCTTGCCAGTGTTGTACCGAAACCTGATGATAGGTGCGGGTTCCCCTGCCGCTTTTGATATGCTTGCAAATAGAATGATTTCATCTGCAACTAAAGTTAGTTTAATCTATTTGGTTGTAATTGCAACTACTTTTTAAGAAATTGAGTCTATGAACGCTAAAGTGCAGCTAGATGATTTGCAAAGTTCCGTGTGGCGGTTGTTTCTCACGGCTCATGCTCGGCTGCTAGAGCGGATTGAGTTGAGGCTGGCTCAAGCAGACCTTCCACCGTTGGAATGGTATGACGTGTTGTTTACTCTGAAAGAAGCTCCTGATTATCGGCTGCGGCTGAGTGATTTGGCGGAAAAAGTGCTGTTGAGCCGAAGTAATCTGACGCGCCTAGTCGATCGCCTAGAAAAAGTGGGTTTATTGCACAGGGATGCTTGCCCCAGCGATCGCCGGGGGACTTTCGCAGTATTAACTGATGCCGGATTGGCAATGCAGCAAAAAATTTGGGTAGTTTATGCAGCAGCGATCGCAGACTATTTTGCCTGTCATTTACAGAATGAGGAAGAAATCAAAACATTGCAGCGGGTGCTAAATCGTTTGTTGAGCGCAGCCGATCAATAGAGAGCGTAGTATTTTGCTCACAAAAAACCCCTCAGCTTTACGCCAAAGGGTTTGTTCCGCACACAACCAAGGGAAACTTACACCACAGAAATCAAGGATCTCCCAGAGACTCTGTATTGTTGCAAATTATTATCTAGCTGCCGTCAATAATCCGGTGTGTACGCTACAAAAGAACAAGATCGACGAAAACCTAACGCTTACGATTAAACCTAACGCTTACGATTAAGTAGTTAGCCAAGTTCCCTAGCCTGCCCTTTTATGCCAACCTATCCCGGAATTTCGAGCGAAGCCTTTAGACATCCCCTCGATCGCCAAGCAGAGCAAACTCTCCGCAGCGTTCCAGGCTTCGATTTAGTCGCCAGCAAGTTTGTTGAATATTTGACTGAGCGCCCTCAGTTTGTTTATCAGCTAGGCAATAGCATTCAGGTGGGTCCACGCCAATATGCCTCAATTCACCAAATTTTTCGAGAGTGCGTACGCGATTTAGATATTTATCCAGAGCCAAACCTGTTCGTTTCCCAAAGTCCCACCGTAAATGCCTTTGCGTTGGGACGAGATTTTCCGTTTATTGTGCTCAACTCTGGGCTGCTCGATTTGGTTAGCGAAGCAGAACTGCGAACTGTTATCGCCCATGAGTTGGGTCACCTCAAATGTGAACACACGATTCTGATCCAAATGGCAATTTGGACTACCCAAGTTGTTTCGGGGCTAGCCGATCGCACCTTTGGGCTGAGTACTTTAATTAGTACTGGATTGGTCGCCGCATTTTTTGAATGGTTGAGAAAAGCAGAACTCTCTGCCGATCGCGCCGCACTGTTGGTCACCGATGATCTCCAGCCCATTTTGACTAATATGATGCGGATAGCAGGCGGCAGCACCAAATATGCTCACGAGTTAAGCGTCGATGAGTTCATCCAGCAAGCCGATCGCTACCAGAACTTAGATGCCGAT
Source organism: Leptolyngbyales cyanobacterium (assembly GCA_038250345.1). Taxonomy (GTDB): domain Bacteria; phylum Cyanobacteriota; class Cyanobacteriia; order Leptolyngbyales; family Leptolyngbyaceae; genus ULC077BIN1. The sequence continues at coordinate 994 of JBBSCL010000416.1, read as the reverse complement.
GGACTCAATCAAATCTACAAGTTTTTGCTCTACAACAACCTGTCGGCGGGCGTTTTTCTCAGCCACCCCTTCACCGTTGAGCGAGTTCACTATTTGCGCGAATGGGCAGTTTCTAATGACTATCGCCAAATTCATGAGGGAACCTATGCCCGTGCGGGTGCAAAAGGTTCAGTCGAAGTTCCGGTTGAGTCACCAACGGCTGCGCGATCCCAAAAGCAAACCGAAGTGGATGGTTTACGCCAAGAGATTGATCAACTCCAGCAGGAAATCGATCGCATTAAAAAAGGTGGCTGAACCTAATCAGCTTTATCGGACAAGTCCGCAATCTCAGGATATCCGCTTAAAACCACGCAAGCGGGATATTGTGCCAAACGAATCTCCCATCAGGACTTATCCTAGATAAGATTCTTTGATAGCAATTGGTGGAGAGGAGAAAATATGATTTGGCGAAAATGGCGGCTGCGGCAATGGCGGGGTTGGTGGCTGGCGATCGCATTTCTTGCCGCGATCGCCTTAACTAACTGCACCGCAAGCAAGCAACCATCCACACCCGCTTCCAGTGGAACCCCTGTATCGCCATCCTCAGCCTTAGTCTATGGATCGAGCGGGCAGCCCATAAACCTGGAACCCGGAAACATCACCGATGGCAACTCCTTGATTGTGCAAAACCAAATTTATAATCGCCTCATGGAGTTTAAGCCTGGAACAACTGACCTCCAGCCAGCCTTGGCAACCGAGTGGAAAGCCTCTGCCGATGGCAAAACCTGGACATTCAAACTGCGGCAAGGGGTGACGTTTCAAGATGGCACTCCTTTTAATGCGGAGGCGGTCAAGTTTAATATCGATCGCTGGTGGGATGCCAATCACCCCCAAGGCTACCGCAACGCTGGCAAAATCTATGAAATATGGTCACAGGTGTTTGGCGGCTTCAAAGGCTCCCCCGATTCGATTGTGCAATCTGTGACGGTGGTGGATGCGGCAACGGTGCAGATCG
>JBBSCL010000415.1:0-4003 GCA_038250345.1 Leptolyngbyales cyanobacterium | reverse complement strand
CAAAAAAGCCTGTCCAGAAGAAGACAGACTCTTTTCATAAGGCTCTTGCCCACTGACAACGGCTGGCAGTTGATTGAGAAAGCGATCGATTACCTCAATCACTTTCACATCCCAAGGGTCAATTTCCCCTTGTTCTGCCATGTCGATCAAGAGCGCGATCGCATCCTCAGCTAAAGAAACGGTCATGAATCACAGCGACCTATCGAAGAGAGATCCGCACAAACCACACGGCGGTAACCAAAATGAAGCTAAATAGCACCAGAGGCACCCACAAGCTCCACAAATTCAACGGAGTCATAAAATCAACAGCCGACATGATTGAATCCTATCGTATGGAAGCGTATGAAAGCGCGATCGCCATTATTCCGTAAAAGTCTAGAGACTCTTGACTTAAACTTAATCGACAATCAAAGTTCTAATCTTTGCGCCTTTTCTGATCTTTGCGCCATTGTTACTCGCCAGTCAGGGTGCTAGGGTAGGCTTTAAATCATATCGCCATCTCGGTACTGTGTGCTTTTCGCAGCTTACACGGAGTCAGTTTTTTTACAGCTTGACCGACTTCTCAAACACCCTCTAAGCAGAGTGTTTCATAATCCAAATAAGTGATAATACCTATCTACTACTTCAGCCATCTTTCAAACAATGCCCAAACAACGACTGGATGTGCTTTTAGTAGAACGAAACCTCTGCGAGACGCGGCAGCAAGCGCAAAGGGTGATTCGGGCGGGTGAGGTGAAGGTGAATCAACAAGTGGTGGATAAGCCAGGAACAGAAATTGACCTCTTAGCCTGGGTGGAAGTTCGGCAAAAACCGCCTTATGTTTCTAGAGGTGGGGAAAAGCTAGCGAAGGCGATCGCTCACTTTCAACTCTCCATTCGCGATCGCATTTGTTTAGATGGCGGTATTTCCACAGGCGGCTTTACCGATTGTTTGCTGCAAGCGGGAGCCGCTCATGTATATGGCGTGGATGTGGGCTATGGGCAAGTTGCCTGGACTGTGCGCCAAGATCCACGGGTGACTTTATTAGAACGCACTAATTTACGGCATTTGAAGCCTGAGGATTTGTATATCAGCGATCGCCCCATTGCAAATTTAGGTGTTCTTGATGTGTCGTTTATTTCGATCACCAAGGTGCTGCCTGCGCTCTATTCCTTATTGCAACCGCCGCGAGAAGTGGTGCTGTTAGTCAAGCCGCAGTTTGAAGTAGGGCGCGATCGCATCGGCAAAAACGGTGTAGTGCGCGACCCTACCGATCAGGCAAATGCAATTTTGCAAGTACTGCAAGCGGCTGAATCATTGGAATGGGCATATTGTGGTTTAACTTGGTCGCCTCTGGTCGGTCCTGCGGGCAACATCGAGTATTTGCTGTGGTTAAAAGGAAAGGGCGCTGGCTTAAAAAACGAAGGCGCGCCAGAGAATGCGACTCAACCAAACGCTTCACCCGATTTGCAAACTCTCAAACAGGTCACCCTTCAAGCTCAGCAAGAACTCACCAAACGCGCTTCACCCAGGGTTGACTCCTAAAGCTTTTGATTACAAAGGTTGCGAAGTGTTTATAACAAATCCCAAATTGGTATATGATTATAAATCCTTGCTTTGTAAATAGACGGTTAGCGAAAACTAGAACCCTGCCATGAAATACAGCGTGATAGTTTTTGAGCCACGTCCACCTACAGAAGCCGCCTAGTCCACAAGGAGATTTTCATGCCTCAACTGTACGAAACAATGTATATCTTGCGCCCTGATGCGGGTGAAGAAGCGGTCGGTCAAGCGATCGAGAAATACCAAACGATTTTGAAAGACAACGGAGCCGAAATTATCGAAACCCAGCATCGCGGCAAGCGTCGTCTGGCATACGAAATTAATCGCCACCGAGAAGGTGTTTACATTCAAATGAACTATCACGGCAGTGGTAAAGAAATTGCGCCTCTAGAGAAAGCGATGCGTTTAAGTGAAGATGTAATTCGTTATCTCACAGTGCGGCAAGAAGCTCCGAAAGTAGAAGCCGTTGAAGAAGTAGAAGAATAGCACTGACTCTTAAAAAATATTTGCCCTACCGTTTGAGAATGTTCGAGCCGTAGGGCTTTTTAATTGCTTGAGAATGCCAGCTTTATGGTAATTCAGGCTTCTCCAACGCTTGAACTGTTAACTTTTCGTAATGGTTCATTGAAAAGAACGGATGAATCAGGTATCAATTGCCATTGCAAGTGATACATTAGCTGCAACTAAAGTTGATGATGCCGTCGATTGTTTCTTGGCTTCCCTTCTAAGAAACTAGGCGAGTTATTCTGAAGCCATTAATAACGGAGCGATAAAGCTGTGACTGAATCTAGTGGAGTGAATGTGATTGATCCTCAAGCAGAGGTGGCTCGTCTACGCGAAGAGTTGCAAATGCGCGACAGCCTGGTGCAGCAGCTTTCCCAAGAACTATTTCGTTTGGTGAAAGGGAACGCGGCTTTCATGCCAAGTTCGGAAGGGTCTGAGCGGCATTTGGTAGAAGTGCGTGCCCTACGTGAGCAATTGAAGGGGGTCGAAGAGCAGGTTTCGTTTTATCAGGGGCAAATTAGCGATCGCGATGGTGAGATTTACCAGCTTCGCGAGTCTGTAAAAGAATTGAGCGATCGCTCACGGATGCTAGAGCAGGTCGTGGAAGAACTGCCCAAAATCTATCGGCAAAAATTTGCAGAGCGGCTTGCCCCGGTAAAAGAAAAAGTTGTTCAAATTCAGCGAGAAAACCGTCAACTACACGCCGAACTACAGAGCGTTAGCTATCGGCTAGCAGTGCGAAACCGCCGCCAAACTCATTTAGATCTACCCAGCTTTCCTCAGCCAGGAATTGTAATGCCGAGCTTTGGGAATGCCTAATGTCTTGATTTTAGTCGATTCAGATCCGTCTCAGCCTTCAGGCTTTTCTGCGGCAGCACAAATGATTGCTGCGCTGCAAACCGCCATCAGGCATCCAACAACGCATTACCCTAGCACTTCAGAGAATCCATCTTGGCAAGTGGACGTTCAAGTTGCAGCCACATTAACACCCAATCAGTTCAGCAATGCTGGGCTAGGGAACGCTCTTCTCTGCCCCTTGACTTTGGCACTGCCAGACTGGTTACAGTTTCCTGCCCAATCTGTTTATCAAGCCTGTCAAGATGTTGAGGGTCTGCGGCAGCAAGTTTCGCAGTGGCAGTATAAAACTGGAGATGGCAATGGCTGGTTGCCGATTGTGCTGACAGGCAAAGGTCCTTTGTATGCTGAAGCGATTGGCGTTGAAGGTGAACCACGGGCGGTTAGCTCTGATTTAAACGCACACCGTTATTTTCAACCGATTCATTTAGTGGATGTGCAGCGGCAGTCGCTCTATCACTTAGCCCAGCGATTGCTGCGATCGCTGGTGGCTCCCCCTGCGGTTTATCTCCTGCAATTCGGTTTTTATGGAGAAACTCTCCAGTTTGATCGGCTGATTCCGTTTCCAGCAGCCCCCGCGATCGCCAGCATCAATCTCCAAGAACCCGATCTATTTGCTTGTTATTGGCGCTGCCTCACCGATCAGCCGATTCTAGATCTCACCATTTCCGAGGCAAGCGCATGAAATCACGGCGTTGGATGTCTAAATAACCCAATATCACTTCATTTTACAGGCATTGTCCGATCTCCTTGATCGCCCTTCAGCGTGGCTTGGTCAAAGGGGCGATTTCCACTCTTCTAGATCGTATATTCCCTACAAAACCGTTGAACATCTCGCAACACTGTCAAATCTGTCTCAGTTTTTCGCATTTCAATCCACTGATTCAACTGTTCAACGCTGACTGTTGGAAAAGCTCGACTGTTGGCAACATCGCCATATTGCCCATCCTGAAGCAACTGGATATTTAGGATATTCCGCCTGTATAGCCAGACTTCAGGCACCCCGATTACCTGATAAAGCGACATCTTGCTGGCTGATGAGCTAGCGATATCCACCTCCAGCGCCAGATCGGGAGGCAGGCTTTCCGAGATAGTCATTGCT
>JBBSCL010000414.1:0-4006 GCA_038250345.1 Leptolyngbyales cyanobacterium | reverse complement strand
GACTTCGAGACATTGACAACTGAGGTGGAAGCTTGGCAGGAGCATCGACATCAAAAACAGACCTGGATTGATTGGCGATTTACGACCGATGAGGCACGGGTCAAGTTACATCGTCTTTACCCCTCAACTAAAGATTGAGATGCCACTAGAAGAATGGGGAGTAAAATTGCGATCACACCTATTCCAGATGCCTTACGGTGATCAAGCTATTTTCCTGAAGGCATCGCTCTTTCAGGCGATCGGTGGCTTTCCAGATCTGCCGATCATGGAGGATTTTGAATTGATACGAAAATTGAAACAGCACGAGCAGATTGCGATCGCCCCTGCCACCATACTCACCTCCAGTCGTCGTCGGCAAAAGCTGAGTGTTTGCCGTACAACCCTGATTAACCAATTGATCATCATGGGCTATTTGCTGGGAATATCTCCAACACAATTGGCACACTGGTATCGCAGTTGGGGAAAGTAACATTAAGTGATTGCCCCACCACAAGAACTCCCGGCTCCTGCGGTGCAACCAAAGCAGTGGCGACCTGTGACGATATGCCGTTTTGCGAGTTGATCGAGATTAAAATCACGAATGTGAGGACGCTGGTTGCCCGGTTGCTGAAGTTCGAGTTCCAGCATTTGATTAAAGTCGCAATCAAACAAGCGTCCATCCCAGGAAATAGATAGCGTGTTATGGCACATCAATCCAGCGATTGTACCAGGGTTAAAGGCATTCACGAGCAATTCCATATATGCTTGTAAATTGCCGGACTGTTCTAACCATTCCAGATACCGAGAGATCGGCATATTGTTAATTGTGATCAGGTGATTGAAGGTAATACCATAATGCTTTTGTAAGCCAGCTTTCCACTCTTGTTCTAGTTTGCATTGCTGAGCAGATAGGAAGGCACCAACGGGATTGCTCACCAAGGTAAGTTGGCGATTGGGATCATCCTTACCATATTCCACTGCATTAAGTTTCTTGAGTGCAGTGATGGACTGTTCAAACACACCATCGCCACGTTGGGCATCTGTATTGCGTTGACGGTAGTGGGGTAGAGAACAGACCACTTCTACTCCTCGCTCTGCTAACCAACCAGGCAAGTCTTCCATCGTTGGCAAGAGTAGTACTGTGAGATTGCAGCGATCGATGACATGCTTACCTCGCATAACACATTGTTCTACCAGGTAACGGAAGTGGGGATTGAGTTCAGGTGCGCCCCCAGTCAAGTCAACCGTATGGGCTTCTGTTTGGTCGAGGGCACAGAGGCATGCATCAATAGTCTCTCGATCCATCACTTCTTTACGATTGGGACCAGCATCCACATGGCAGTGGCGGCAGGTCATATTACAGAGCTTACCGACATTGATTTGAAAAATTTCGAGCTGCGTGGGAGTTAGCGTTTCCCAACCATGAGATGCAAGTGCGGCAGCAAAACTTCCCTGCGTTTGAGTATGACTTAGTTCAACAGCCTGGGGCAGTTCTCGTTGCACTTGTGAGTTGGATAGATTAGCATGGCGTTGTTTGAGTGAAAGAGTTGCTGTTGGACTAGACATAGAGATTTTGTGACAATAATAAACAACATGAACTGGACGGAGATTATTCACCGCCTGCGGATTACTGGTTGAAACATAACCTTTATTCGCTCACTTTCTCTGCCAGTGCTTGACGGGCAACACGAGTGACATAAATAGTGACTGCAACTGTTGCCATGAAACCAATGATGCGAATCGTCCATTGAACAACGGGATTCGTGGGCTGATCTTCAGTACCGATTTTGGCAAGATCACCCGCTAGAGAACCGATGTAGACATACATAACGGTGCCAGGAATCATGCCGATCGATCCCAGCGCATAGTCTTTGAGCGAAACGCCCGTAATGCCAAAGGCATAATTCAATAAATTGAAGGGAAAAACAGGAGAAAGGCGAGTCAGCAGGACAATTTTGAACCCTTCCCTAGCCACTGCTTTGTCGATCGCCGCAAACTTTTGATTGCCCTCAATCTTTTTGCTGATCCATCCTCGTGCTAGATAGCGCCCGACTAAAAAGGCGGCAATGGCACCAATCGTAGCCCCAATGAAGACATAAACGGCACCCAGAAACACTCCAAAGACAACGCCTGCACCCAGGGTCAGAATTGATCCAGGTAAAAAAGCGACCGATGCTGCAATGTAAATAGCGATAAAGGCAATGCCACCAACGAGTCCCAGGCTTTCAATCCACTGCAAGGCATTACGTAATAGGATTTGCGGGTTAAACCCGGATGAGCCGTCTGCCCCTTGAGCGAGAGCAGGAGAGGCAACTAGTAGGCAGGCGATCGCCCCCATTCCCAGCCAATATATTTCCTTCAAGAGTCGGTTTCGGAGCCTTTGATTTGGATACATCATGTTTTTAGCAGCATCCGCCACCGTAATAGTGCCAGGTAGAATCTGTGATGGTCACCTCCTGGGGAAATTGCAAGGCAAACTTAGCGGCAGTTTTATCACAGACTGCTAGGGGAATGCCACGTTGCAGTAGGTGTCCAGCGTGATCATCCAGTAGCGATACGGCACCCGCATAAATTGCAGTTTTACCTGTAAATACACAAGCGCCATCTTTGGGTAGGGGAACTTTGAACGATACAGAGTCTAAGCTTTCCAGCAACAGTGGCTCATCCAAGTTGTAAGTTTGGGAGTCGAGGAGGCGATAGGGACGACGGGCGCGAATTTCGATTTGTCCGAAGCCGATCGCAACCAGATGCTGAATATATTCCTCGTACGTCAATGCGCCTGATAAACAAAGGGCACGCAGTCGTTCATCTTGCTGGAGATGAGGTGGAATGGCACGAGTGGCGATCGGGTCACTCATAATCAGCCGTCCACCCGGTTTCAACACTCGATTAGCTTCAGATAGTGCCCGTTGTAGATCGTCTGGTTCAAAAATGTTGAACAGACAGTTCTGCGCGACCACATCTACCGAAGCATCTGATACAGGCAATGTAAAAGCATCGCCTGCCAGAATTTTGACACAGTCAGGATTAAACCAATCGTTGTCTTGTGCGGCAAGCTGTAAATTGCGGGCAGCCGCTTTTCGCATTTCAGGCACCGGATCAACAGCAATCACGCTACCGGGTTGACGGCAAAAATAAGCAAATTGCAAGGCTTCAATCCCACCTCCAACGCCGATATAGAGAACAGTAGGTTCGCCAGATAGCTCGGATGGGTGCACCGTTGATCCACAGCCATAGTTCATCTGCTGCATGATTTCTGGGATCTTCAGACCCGGCAGTTGAAGCGGTGGACTGCTGGCACAGCACAAGCCTACTTGAGGAGTTTCAGCCGCTTCTGCGTACAGTTGAGCCGTGGTTTCTAGATAACTCATAAATATTTTCCTGAAGACTCCGTTGAAAATCAAAGCTTGGGGTGCTGAGGACACTGATGATAGTGAGGCTCTATTCGGTCATGAGTTTCACTATTGACTGATAATTCAGTAACGATTTACTGACGGTTGAGTGACCAATCATAGTTCAGGTAATCTAGTTTGTAATTGCCTTGGGCTAAGTAGTCCTTGTCTGTAAGTGTTAGGAGAAACCGCTCCTAGTTTTGCCACAAAATCCTTTAAGGGCTTTGGATTTGCTTGTAGCGCTGGATAGTTAACCAATCCATTGGCGTTGACGTAGGTACGGAGAATCGTCCCGTAATCTTCGTAGGACAGGGGGCTTGTTGATACTGTCGTTGTTTGTGGCGCTTCGCTAGTGCTTTGGGCAAGAGGAGGGGTGGTGGCATATCCAGAAAGCAGGGCGATCACGCCGATTAGGATAAACGATGTAGGTCTTAGCAGTGCTAACCACTTGCATGATGTGCACTACATCAACTATTCCGCTTTTCGTTCTCCGAAGTCTGACCCCTAACTAAATTTCTGATGAGGATTAGATGAATAGGGCTTTGCTGACTAGGCTTTGAGGTGTTAGAAATCCTTAAAACTATCCTCAGAAAACTCTTTTGGAAAAGGTTTTAGGAAAGGAGTAACCGACTAGT
>JBBSCL010000413.1:0-4008 GCA_038250345.1 Leptolyngbyales cyanobacterium | reverse complement strand
GAATAGAAGCGTTGTGGATCAGTAAAGGCAAATCTGATGACATGATCTAAGCCGATTTAGAATAGTATTGAACTCTGCATAACCCTTATCTCTACGATGGCTCAAGTGAACAGTAAAGAATCCAGTGATAACAATAATAATCCCCAACCTCCTAAGGAGAATATTTGGGTCGAAATTCTTAAGACCTTAGGGCTTAGCGCCATTCTGGCATTTGGCATCCGCACATTTGTAGCTGAAGCTCGCTACATTCCTTCTAAGTCGATGGTGCCTACGCTTCAGGTAGACGATCGCCTGATTATAGATAAGGTTAGCTACCACTTTAAGCAGCCTCAGCGAGGAGATATTGTGGTCTTCATGCCACCCGATGAAGCCGCCGCTGTTTGTACTGGACCGCGTACCCAGCGTTCTAAAGATGCTTACATTAAAAGAGTAATCGGCTTACCTGGAGAAAAGATAGAGGTGAAGCAGGGGCTAGTTTTTATCAATGACAGTCCGATTAAAGAAGCCTATCTCGATAGCGTTCCTGAATATCAATATGGTCCGAGAGTGGTGCCCCAAGGCTCATATCTGGTTTTAGGCGATAACCGTAATAATAGCTGCGATAGCCATTACTGGGGGTTTGTACCCCGTGAAAATATTATTGGTCATGCGATCGTACGATTTTGGCCACTCAACCGCGTGGGCGAAGTGGTTCCTTAACCAAGGCTTTCATTCGTCAGCGGATGCACCAAAAACGCATACTCTCGAACGATTTGATTGCCAATCAGATGTTCTTGAATAATCCGCTCAATTACAGATGGCGTAGCGCTATGATACCAAACTCCATCTGGGTAAACGACCAAAACAGGTCCCTGCATACATACTCGCAGGCAATTTGCTTTGGTACGAAATACGCAGCCTGAACGGATATCTGTTGGCTGATCAAGTTTGAGTTCTTTCAGTCGATTCTTCAAATAATCCCACGCTGCCAAACTGTTATCTTTGGAGCAACATTTTGGTTTCGTTTGGTCAGCACAAATGAATAGATGCCGTTGAATGTGATTTAGGCTCAAAGTTTGAACACAAGTTGCAAAAGCATCCGTAAGACAAAGTTCATTTGAATCAGCCATAAGTCCTCAAGCATTTCACAAGTGATTTTAAACTAAAAAAAGTCATCTGCTGGGTTAATCTATCAGCAGATGACCTGAGTTCAAAATAATGTTTGACGAGAGTTTGACGAGTTTAAATCATAGAAAACTAATCTTCTAGGTCATCGTCTATCTCATCTTCAAAGTCATCATCAGTTTCAGTTTCAGTTTCGTCGGCATCATCGATTTTGCTGCTGCTATCAGGTTTGCTGCTGACGCTACTACCACCAATGAATTCATCGTCACCGTCATCTAAGATGGGTGAAACGTAATCGGGTTTGGTATCGCTGATAGTGAACTCTTGCCCACCGATGAGTGCCCGATCATCTAGACCGTAGGTACGGGCTGTGCGATCGTCGAGAACCACATCCTTTAAGTCAGCATCATCATCAAACATGGCGATACCATCGTAGGACAAGTCTGGATCGATAGTCCCTACTTCCTCATAAGCATTAAAGCCAGTTCCTGCTGGAATTAATCGCCCAATGATCACGTTTTCTTTCAAGCCGCGCAGCCAGTCAGATTTGCCCTCGATCGCCGCTTCTGTCAAAACGCGCGTGGTTTCTTGGAAACTAGCTGCTGAGATAAAGCTATCGGTATTGAGCGATGCTTTTGTAATCCCCAGCAATACAGGAGTGTATTCTGCTGGCGCACCACCCGTAATCGACATTGCCTCATTCACCTGTTCGACTTGGTAAAGCTCCACCAGTTCACCCGGCAGCATCGTGGTATCTCCACCATCGTCTACCCGTGCTTTAGAAGTCATCTGACGAACAACCACTTCAATGTGTTTATCTGAAATGTCAACGCCTTGAGACTGATACACTGACTGGACTTCGCTCACTAGGAATGTTTGCACTTCCCTTAAGCTACGCAGCGCCGAATCATGAACTCCCATGGTTTCACGGCTCGCCCGATACATCACATCTAGCAACTCGTGCGGATTAGTAGGTCCATCAGTCACTCGCTCCCCTGCACTCACCTGTTGCCCATCGGAAACAATTACGTTTTGCCCAGGACTAATGGGATACTCGCGTAGGCTGCCATCCGACTCAACAATTTTAATTTCAGTTAATTCATTGTCTTCGTAAACGACCTGAGCCGTGCCATCTCTTTCAGCCAAAATGCACGCTTCTCTGGGCTTGCGCGCTTCTAGAAGTTCTTCAATCCTAGGCAGACCTTGAATGATGTCTCCGGTTTTAGAACGCTCAAACACCAGTAGCACTAGATGGTCGCCCCGCTGCACCAAATCGCCATGATCAATATGCAACACGGCTCCAGGGGATACCCGATAAGGACGGGCTAACCGCATCGTGACTTGAGATTCATTCACCTGAACCACTAAACCAGATTCCTCCAAAGGACAATTAGGAGCAACTTTGGTGCCTGCAACTACCAGATCGCCAGCGCTGACTGTAGGCTGTCCTTTGGTATTGATCGTGATCAAGTCAGCGTCTCGGACAACCAAAATTCGACGAATTGCCTCGGCACCTTCGCGAATTCCTCGCACTTCTCCAGTTTCCTTACACTGAATTTCGGTACGAGCAACCACTGCTCCCGGCGCAATTTGATCCCCATCTTGAACCAAGACTCGTGTCTGCGTACTGCCTTGGGTAGGGTCAGCCGAAATATCGCGCCTAATGACCAAGGATTCCAAAATGACGAGTTGTAAGCGCAATCGATCTGGATCGGTTTCATCTGGAATTAGTTCTATATCTGCTGCAAGTTGGGGAGCATCTTGATCAATTTCTAGCACCAGTTGAATTTTGAGCAGTTCTAACCCTTCAACAGACTTAACTCGCTCTCCATCTTTGTAAGGCATCCGTTGAACCGCTCTCAAGCGAATAGAACGCCCGGAATCGTCATTAGAAGATTCTTGACTTGGAACAGAAGGTTCGTCTGGAACCGTAAATTCCATAATGGGTCGTACTAACATGGCAGGACCTTCGGGAGTCTCCACATACTCAACGTATTTGAGTTCGGTAATGGTCAACCCCGGCATGATTTCCTGACCGGGATTTGCTAGCACTGCTTCACGGGTAATAATGTCGTCAGGATTATCGACCATATGTAAGTCGCCGGGTTTGACGACGATTTCCCGCAGAATGTCGTTCTTTTGGGTTACTTCAATCACGCCATTGCTTTGGCAGAAGATGTCTTTAACGACTTCTGTGCCAGCTTCTACGTACTGCCCGTCTTCTACCATCAACAAGGAAATATCTTTGTTGACTTCGTGGGCTTCTTCGGGAATCCAGATCAGGGTGCCGCCTTTGATGACCTCGTAGCCTTGCTTGGCTTTACCGCGTTTGCCAACTTCTACGCCAGAGTATTTGATGATGCCACCTGTTTGAGTACGGTAGCGATCGTCGATCAATTCAGCAACTACTTGACCGTTGGTTACTTTAGTTCCAGGGGTTGCTTTGAGGGAAAATGTTTGATTGTGGTTGGTTTCAATTAGGTAATGATCTCGACCTTGAAAGCTTTCTACTCGAATTTGAGCTTGGTCAAGCAGAACAGAAGCAGTGATAATTTCAACTTCTCGTCCTCCTTTGTTGCCTTCTGGCTCTTGAGGAAGTCGAACAATTCCACCGTGTTCTGTAACCAGCTTTGTTTCGGCAATGACTCCGTTTGCTTCGATGGGATCACCGTTTTTGACAATGGGTTCTGCACCAGGCGGCAAGTTGTAGACTTCGCCTGACAAAATCCACAGCAAGCCACCCCTTTGAGCAATGCGGGTGGTGTTGCCTTGACGGTCTTTTTTCTCTTCTGGAACTAGATCTGCAAATTGAACTTCTCCAGCCATGTCAGAGGCTACGTCTTTTGCGGCTTTTTCAGTCGTTTTGCGCGATCGCCCAGTCAGCGGAACTTCAGCTAAAATGTG
>JBBSCL010000412.1:0-4044 GCA_038250345.1 Leptolyngbyales cyanobacterium | reverse complement strand
TGCTTGAATGCATTCTTCTACGGTATGGCACAGAAATCCAGTTTTGCCGTGAACAATCACTTCGGGCGCAGATCCCAAATTCATAGCAATCACGGGCGTTCCGGCTGCCATCGACTCAGCCATCACCAAGCCAAACGGTTCTCTCCAAGTGATCGGAAATAGCGTCGCCACTGCATTTCCTAAAAGGACATTTTTTTGAGCATGATTTGCTTCACCCAGAAATTGTATCTGCGTCCCGTCAATGTGAGGTTTGACCTCTTGCTCAAAGTACTCTACGTCAACTGGATCGATTTTGCCAGCAATTTTAAGGTGCCAGCCAGTTGCTTTAGCGATCGCGATCGCAATATGAGTTCCCTTTTCCGGCGACATTCGACCCAAAAATGCTAGATAAGGTGGGTCACTGGGTTTAGGATAAAACCGATAAGCCGAAGTATCGACTCCGTTGTAAACCGTTGCAACACAGTTTAAATTCAGCCTAGGTTCCCGCTGAGAGTTGGAAATGCTAATGAATGGTTGACGACGGGCGTGAACAAACATCTTTTCGTTATCAGGCGTAAAAATGCCATGTAATGTATACACGGTGGGCGTTTTTACCAAATTAGCGTAAGGTAGCCCAGCACATCCCATATGCGAGTGGATCATATCAAACTCGTTAGCCCGTTCATACACTTGACTCAACTGAAGCATTTCATAAATGCCTACTTCTTTGATGGTTGGGTCAAGCCGTAATGCTTTTGGGTGGACTGATTCTAGCTTGGCAGTCGTGGTGGAGTCGCCAGAGGCAAACAGAGTAACCTCATGCCCACGCCGTACCAATTCCTCGGTCAGCAGACTCACGACCAACTCTGAACCCCCATAAGTAGCGGGCGGAACCTGCTCCCAAAGGGGCGCTATTTGTGCAATTTTCATGGAAACCTCCGGTTTATAATTAGTCCAATCTGTTATGGCGATAAGATTTCCTAGCTAAACGTTGCTAGGGAAAGTGTTTATTTGAAAAAGAATCCACCAATATAAAGAGACATTAGAATCTATTTGTGTTGAATTTATCTGTGTCGAATGTGTGATTAGCCGCAAATAATTCATCCAATTTTCTGCTGTGGAATGCTGACAGCACATCTTGCTAAAGCGATACAAATGAAGAATCTTTAGAAAGATTTTATGAAATAGCTTTAAAACAAAAATAGCAATTTTAGTTTTGCTATAACTCTGCCGGAGCGATCGCGCCAAGCCCAATTTGTAAAAGCCCGTACAACAACCTTTGAGTTACTAAAATAATGGCTAAGTGGGCAGTCAGGCGATCGCGCCCTTGATTCTGCACCGCACCCCAAACCTGACATTGCCGATGCATGGTATGAAACGCTTGAGCCAAATCTTGAGCAAGAGTTGCAATTCGATCTGAATGAAGTGATAGCGATTGAATGTTTTCGGGCAAAGGATCTAATCGCCAGGGTATCTCATCTAATACGGTAAAGCATTGATGAATTAACTGGCGCTCCGAAGCATGGCAAGTATGAAGCTGCTCCTCCATCGTTAACCAAGAAATTGGGTGCGGCTGTGCCCATTGCCAGTGAGAAGGTTCTTCCAGCCAATTCAGCCCAATTATCTGCCGTTGAGCGGCGATGCGTAACAGTGAGCAACAGCGGGCATGAGCATGTTGAATTGAAAATAGGTTTGGGTGAGAGCGTGTAACCAGATCAGAGGAAAGCGCAGGGGAACCAAAAAGAGACGCGATAGGTTGGGTAAGGCTAGTGAGCCATTGCGCGATCGCCCCATCGCCAATCCTAAATTCTAAATAGCCAGACGGGGTTGCTTTAATATGAATATGGTCTAGTAAGCCAGCAGGTATTTGGGAATAGACCCGATCAGACTTATATCCAGATATTTGTGCTGCCAAGATATTTGCTACTGCGACAGCACAAATATTTGCATAGGCACATATTTGATGAGGAACGGCTGATAAATAGGTTAGCTGGGTGGCTTTAAGTTGAGTCTTTTTATGAGTGCGTTTCAGTAGCCCTTTTGAATTCTGAAACCTACTTTTTAACAGCGAAATATGAGTGTGATCAATGCAGGGAAATGTTTTTTCCAAAAAATTTTCCTGCGATATTAAAATATCTTGCAGTATAATCTGCAACAAGTGTCCAGGTGAACACAGTGTAACTTGCAATATAGCACTCATTAAACAATGCAAATTTCTTGTTTGCCAAAGTCACCTTTTACTGAAAGCTAGCTTTCAGTCAGTATTCTAGTTAGGTAGCTTATTATTTTTTGACGAGGTTCGCAAATAAGAACAGGTATTACTGCTATTTATGCTAATCAAGCAGTATTCATTTAAACAGTTTTTCTCTGCGTCTACTTAGATACACACTCTATAGTCCTAAAAAGGTTACAAGAGAGAGGTGAAGGTACACTGGTGACAAGACAGTAATTCTTCTTCATGATGTATCTTTTCACAGCTCTACCTTAGCAATAAATATTTTTTAAACTTCTGCTGTTCATTTCAGCCTCTCACCTATGTACTCAGTACCTTCTAATACTCCAGAGGCATCACGTCCATTTTTAACGTGGCAACGCATCATCGATTGGTCACAGGAGCATTATCGGGTGCGATCGTTTGCCAAGGATGAAAAAATTCCAGCGAGACCCGGATTGCTCTATCTGGTTCAACGAGGCGCGGTTCGCTTAGTCGGTAGCGCCCAAGTGAATGCAACCAGCATGTCAGCGCGAACCGTAAATGTGACTCCTGAAGAAGCATTTTTAGGATTTGTAGGAGCGGGTCAACCTTTTGAAATTGTGGCTCAGTCTCCGTTTACCTTGCAAAGTTATGCTCACGTTGACCAAACCTCCGTCTTGTGGATGTATTGGCATGATTTAGACAATTGGCCTCACTTTCGTAGAGAAGTCCTAGATGCATTCCGCTATCAGCATCAACGCAAGTTGCTTTGGCTCAGCACTTTAGGGCAGCGACGAACCATTGATCGGCTCTTAGGCTTCTTAACCTTACTGATTGAAGAGTTTGGCGAGCCAGCCGAGAATGGCTATTGCTTACCTTTTCCCCTAACTCATGCTCAAATCGGTAGCGCAATTGGTTCTACCCGCGTCACCGTTACCCGTCTGATGGGCAAACTGCGTCAAAAGGGGATGATTTGCACTCAAGGCGATAATCTGATTTGTATTCCAACAGATTCGATGTTGAGCAAAAGTTAAAGGTATCCGCTTAAACGCCTAGAATCGTCAAAATGCCGATGAGTGCAGCGATCGCGCCTGCAACGGTAGACCAAACTGGATGAGCGCTTTGACTAACCCGTCCGCTTGAACTTCGCAAGCTGTCTACATCTAGCCAAGCGGTAGTGCCTGGTCGCAGCCAGCCCGTTGCTACAACAGTGTGATTAACTAAATCTGCCGGACGGGTCGCTTTGGGTAATAGATCACCCAAAAATCCAAAGCGCGAGGTGCAGTGAAGTTTGACTATTCCGGTTGCAGTCTCTAAAAGCAAATCTTGGTTCAAGTGATTGTTAATTCCAGCGCGACCTAGCACACGACCTTCTAGGCGGATTATTTGGCTGTTGATGGGTAAGAGCGGTGCTTGCTGGGTTGCATCTGCTAATGACATTGCGGCGGATGCCTTTAAAAAGCTTGGGCGAATCTCTGGGAAAAAAGGATTGATGCGGATGATCGTGCCAACACAAAATCCAATGAAGGGTAAGCCGCGTAAAAGGGTGCGATCGCCTGCCATCCAACTCATTGCTTCTAGGTTAAACTTCCCACCTATTCCACCAATCAGGAAAAGCAAATAGGCAATAACTATCCCTAAAGCGATGCCAAAGTAGGGTGCGCCTTGAAATAGCAAACTGCGCCATTGTTGCCCATTAAGAGTCGGTTGCCGCGATTTTGAGGGTGGAAATTGCCAATTTAATTCGGGATCAAGCTGCCAATGACGGGCATAGAGTGCGAGCAGTTGCAGGCGATCGCCCGTGGGTGGGTGGGAACTATTGATGGCTAACCATTGGCGGTATGGATTAGTGGCTTCCCACTGCAACACGG
>JBBSCL010000411.1:0-4050 GCA_038250345.1 Leptolyngbyales cyanobacterium | reverse complement strand
TAATATGCGGTTCAATCTCAAGCTCAAATGTGTTTTGCAACTGCTCAGCAATCTCTTCTGATGTGTCAAGAAAAGCATCGATCGCCTTATCAATTTGCTGAGTCACATCCGTCACCAACTGGTCAACCCCTTCTGCCAACACCTGCATCATTTTAGAGAACTCCTGCGACCAACTTTCCATAGTGACCTATTTCAATTATTTCAAAGAACACTTGAGTATTTCAAAGAACATTTGAGGAATGAAGTGCATCCTCAGAATGCGTTTGCAAGATGGTATTTACCAAACACTGTTCAGCCATGCAATTTGGAAAATCGCAAAAATGAATATGGACATCATAGCCTAAAATCTAACCCGTAAAAAACCTGCAAAAAAAACGGATAAAGCCGGAGGTTCAGTTGTTTCGTAGGTCTTTTAACTCTTCTTGTAACTCTTCTACCCGACGACGCATTTCATCCACATTCTTAGAGTCTGGGGCTGCTGATTCATCCTCATCCAAAATCTCAATTTTACGAGGCTCGGTTGCAGGTTTAGGAGTTGAACTTTCTACAGGAGGATTTTGAGCTTTATTAACCATCTCATCCACAAAGCGACGGGCTTCTTCAGTGTTCATTTCACCGCGCGCCACCATTTCATCAGCCAGTTTTTGCGCTTGCGATCGCAGTTCAGCCAATTTTTCGGTAGCTTTCTCTCCAGCTAAAGAGGCTAACCCGACTCCCAAATACATCGCTTTTTGGACAATATCTCCCAAACCCATCGCTTATTTGCTCCTAATCAAAGCTTTTGATAGAAAGACGGAATTCAAAATTAGAATTTTTGTCCTCAATAACTCCAGGATAGGCAAAACTGACTGATAAGTACCATTATTTTTAAGAGATAGCTTTTAAGTAGGTGAGCTGGATTGTTTGCTCGTTCTAGATGAGTTTTAGCTGCACTCAAGTCACCTAGGTCAGAATACCCAGGGTTGAGCGTAGTCGAAACCCGGTGGCAATCAATTTTGTCCATCTGTTTGTAACCATTGCCGTAAAAATTACGACATTCCAACTTGTTTTAGCATCGTTGCCCGCGCCCGTTCAGATAGTTTATCGAGTGAAACCTGTTGAGCATCGTTAATCAAGCCCTCTTTTCGCATTAGCTCAATCATGGTTTGAAAAAGAATATTTTCAACCTGTGTAGCTTGATTCGCTAACCAAAGGTGAGTTTCCGTATCAAGTGGAAACTGTTCAATGCAATCGACTGTGTATGTGCGAAATGTTCTTACTTGCCTTAGCAAACGTGCTAAATAACCAGGACATTCGCAGGCAATTACTTCGGCAGCTCTACAAACTTCTAAAAGCGCTTCATCAGAGAGTTCTGACAAATCAACCGTCTCGATCAAACTAGACATATTTTTAATTCAACCTGTATCGCAAACTTAACTTTTTCCAGTTAACTTGATCCTCTACCTAAAGTAGTAACTCTACGCAATAATTAATCTGCTTTTCAGCTTAGAGTAGTAAAAATGTTCGTTAATATGTTTTTACTGACTACTGAGTTGGTTAGCAGACAAGGATTATCTCACCATTTCAAATGTCAAAATAAAGCTTTAGATTGGTAACACTTAAATTTATCGCTCAACCTGAGTTGGTTGCCGCTATTTAGAACCCATCCATCTTGGCTAAAAGGGTGCAATGTCTAGCAGAGACGATAGAATCTATTAATCATTAAGGAATGTGTCCTTCGGTTTCTATGCCTAAACGCCGGAATAATTCAGATGATTCAGCCGTTAATCCTCAAAACGGTCATACTTCAGTTTTCCCCTTACCGCTGAACACCATTCGGATTAGAGGCGCACGGCAGCACAATCTGAAAAATATTGATTTAGAGTTGCCCCGCGATCGCCTGATTGTGTTTACGGGCGTTTCGGGTTCAGGCAAGTCATCTCTCGCGTTTGACACAATTTTTGCCGAGGGACAGCGCCGCTATGTAGAATCGCTGAGTGCCTATGCCCGCCAGTTTTTGGGTCAGGTGGATAAGCCCGATGTGGATGCGATCGAGGGGTTAAGTCCTGCCATTTCGATCGATCAAAAATCTACGTCTCACAACCCGCGCTCTACGGTAGGCACTGTGACCGAAATTTATGACTACACGCGACTGCTGTATGGACGTGCTGGAGAGCCTCATTGTCCCCATTGCGATCGCTCGATTGCGCCCCAAAGCATTGACCAAATGTGCGATCGCGTCATGGAACTGCCCGATCGCACCCGCTTTCAAATTCTGGCTCCAGTGGTTCGCGGCAAAAAAGGCACCCACAGAAAGTTGCTTTCTAGCCTCAGCGCCGAGGGCTTTGTCAGAGTCCGGATTAACGGTGAAGTGCGCGAACTAGAAGACTCGATTGAACTAGATAAAAATCAGGCGCACACGATCGAAATCGTTGTGGATCGCCTAGTCAAAAAGGAAGGCATTCAAGAACGCCTAGTAGACTCTCTCAACACTTGTCTGAAGCATTCTGAAGGAATCGCCATTATTGATGTACTGGCAGAAGAGGGAAAAGAAAAGAAAGAAGAAGGAAGAGAGAAGAAGGAAGAGGTCAGCAATGTAGTTGCGTTTCCGGTGGGGCAATCGCTGAGAGCGGCTGAGAAAGGGGGCAGCTACGGCGATTCTCCTGACCCCGAACCTCTAGCTCCCAGTCCCCTCGTCTTCTCGGAAAATTTCGCCTGTCCCGAACATGGCGCAGTTATGGAAGAGCTTTCGCCGCGATTGTTTTCCTTTAATTCGCCCTATGGTGCCTGCCCTGCCTGTCATGGGTTGGGAATGCACCGCAAGTTTTCGGCAGAACTGGTGATTCCTAAGCCAGAGTTACCCGTTTATGCCGCGATCGCCCCCTGGTCAGATAAAGACAACACCTACTACCTTTCGTTGCTGTGCAGCGTTGCAGCAGCATTCGGCTTTGATATTCAAACGCCTTGGAAGCAACTCACCGACGAGCAAAAGCATGTGTTGCTGCATGGTTCCAAAGATCCGATCTGGATTGATGTAGACTCTCGCTATCGGGAGGGCAAAGGCTACAGTCGTCGCTATGAAGGCGCTTTGCCAATTCTGGAACGCCAGTATCAAGAAGCTAGCTCTGATGCCTATAAGCAAAAGCTAGAGCAGTACCTCGTCGATCAGCCCTGTGAAGTTTGCGATGGCAAGCGTCTTCGTCCCGAATCGATCGCGGTTCGGATTGGGCAATATCGCATCACCGATCTAACGGGTGTTTCTATTCGCGAGTGCCTTAACCGTGTCAATCAAATGAACTTGACTCCCCGTCAGGCGCAAATTGCCGATTTGGTGCTGCGAGAAATCAAAGCTCGACTTCAGTTTTTGCTGGACGTGGGGCTAGATTATCTCACCCTCGATCGCGCGGCAATGACCCTTTCTGGCGGTGAAGCCCAGCGGATTCGGCTTGCGACTCAAATTGGCTCCGGGCTGACGGGCGTGTTGTATGTGCTAGATGAACCCAGTATTGGGCTGCATCAGCGAGATAATGCCCGACTGTTGAAAACGCTGGTTCGTCTGCGCGATCTCGGCAATACTCTGATTGTGGTGGAACATGACGAAGAAACCATTCGTGCGGCTGATCACCTGGTCGATATTGGACCTGGAGCCGGCGTACATGGCGGTAGAATTATTGCCGAAGGCAGCTTTGAGAATTTATTGAATGCCCCAGAATCTTTAACTGGGGCATATTTGTCAAAGCGCCAGGTGATTACTACGCCAACAGAGCGTCGCACGGGTAATGGGCGATCGCTTAAAATCCGCAATGCTTACCGCAACAACCTCAAAAATATTGATGTCGAAATTCCCTTAGGCGAATTAGTCAGCGTCACTGGCGTATCCGGTTCTGGCAAATCAACCCTGATCAACGAACTGCTTTACCCCACCCTCCAGCACCACTTTGGCAGTAAAGTGCCGCTTCCCAAAGACATGGATGGGATTGATGGATTAAGCGCTCTGGACAAAGTGATTGTGATTGACCAATCGCCGATCGGGCGCACTCCTCGCTCCAATCCTGCCACTTACACGGGCGT
>JBBSCL010000410.1:0-4075 GCA_038250345.1 Leptolyngbyales cyanobacterium | reverse complement strand
CTTGCTAAACGGCAAACTCAGCAGTGGCATATCATCACCTGTTGCGTCAAACAGCAACTCTGGAACCATGCCTAAGAGCGGTACTGGAACCTGCTTTTGCAAATCATCTGAACTATGAACCGCATCATCTGCTGACTCACGAGCAAATGCTGCTGCACCACCTAACATTAAACCCGCTACGGCTCCTAACATCAGGTTTCGCATCATGCTAGGACCTGTTTTTGCACCCATTTGAGGATCTTCTACAACCTGCCAATCAAACCCACCTCTAGCAATCTCTAACCCAATATCTTGCTGCGCTTTGAGTAACTGTTTCAAGGTTTCCTGGGACAATTGCACCTCTGGCTGCAAACGCCCATATTCAGCCAGGAGTTCTGGAAAGCGCTTTAATTCCGATCGCAGTCGCTGCTGAATTGTCGCTAAACTAGCTTCCCGTGCTTCGGCTACCTGAAGACCTATTTGGGTATCCACAAGCTGTCCTACCAAGGTTTGGTCTAAACTGCCGAATTGCCCCTGCAACAGTTGTTCCTCAGAACCACTGGTTAAGGCAGAACCAGATCCGAACACCCGTTGAACCTGAGCTTGTAATAAAGCTAACTGTCTTTGACGCTGATTCTTCAACTGCTGCACAAAAGGAGTTTGGTCTTTGAAACGAAGCCGCTGTTGCTCCAACGACAAATCGGTTTTTTGAATCTCGTTTAGCAAGTTTTGATAGCGACCAGATTGACTCAATCGAGATAGGGCGATCGCGTCTGGAGGAGATAATGCTAACTGTTGTTGCAAACTCGCATATCGACTGCGCAACTCGCGAAGCTGAACTTGATTAGTTTGTTGTTCTTGTTCAACTCTTAAAAGTCCTTCAGTTTGTACTTTTGCCTGTAGATCTGGGTCAATCAGTTCTTGGTTTTGACGGAACTGCTTTAATGCAGACTCCGCCTGTTGCATTTTGTTTTTTACTTGAGGGAGTTGTTCGTTGACAAACGCGAGTCCTTTAACAAGTCGTTTCTTTTGCTGCTCTAAGTTGTAATCTAGATAAACTTTTTTCAAAGCTTCTAATACTTTTTGAGTTTCAACTGAATCATTGCCCGTATGAACAATCTGAAAAATCTTTGTTGCAACGTTTTCTTTGCCAGTTTTTTGAGTGATTTGACTGATGTTGATAGATCCCTTAAAACCCGCAACACTGCTGGGATCATCAGGGTTGATATCAGGATAGTCTTGCTGCAACAAAACCATCGCTCGGCGTAGCAATTCCGAACTTTGCATCAGATTGATCTGGGTTCCCGTATCAGCCTGAACGTTGGCATCAGAAAATTCATTTTCTAAACCGTTGTTTCCGCTTGGCTTACCCTGATAGTTGGATTCAATCAGCAACTGCATACTACTCACATAGGTTGGCGCTTGGCGCATAGTTTGCAAGGCGGCAACCCCGATCGCGGCAACCAGCACCCCCAGCACCCAGAACCGACGACGCAGCAGAATCGCAAATATCTGCCCATAGCCCGCTTCAGATTCGATCGCCGGATTAAAACTAGCCTGAGTTGCCTGCATGAATATCACCCAAATATGTTGTCAAAATGCCAAACTTTAAGCTGCCTGATAAACTTGCTCTAAAACGCGATCGACCTTGCCAAAAAATGCAGCCTCCGAAAAATGACTGACCGCATGATCTCGAATGTGCTGATAGTTCCAGGCAATATCGCGAGACTCCAGCAATGCCGATTGCAACGCTTCGGGCGTTTGTCGCTTAAAGAACGTGCCGGTTTCACCTGGAATTTGAGTATCCAATACGCCGCCCATGCCATAGGCAATCACCGGAGTGCCACTCGCGTTTGCTTCCACCGGAACCAAGCCGTAGTCTTCTAAGGCAGCCACGACGACAGATTGAGCCGTTGACATTAGTTGGGTGCGTTCGGAATCGGTTACATGACCCAAGAATTTCACATTGCTCAAGGCTTGAGCTTGGAGCCGTTCGCGTTCGGGTCCATCTCCGGTAATCAGCAAATTCCAGCCCAACCAGTTGAAGGCTTCAATAATCACATCTAACCGCTTGTAGCTGATCATGCGGGCAGAGGTGAGATAGAAGTTCTCTTTTTGGTCTGAAAAGGTGAAGCGATCGACATCGATTGGATAATTGATCACGATCGCTTCTTTGCCATAAATGTCTCGAATGCGCTTTGCAACAGTGCTGGAGTTGGCAATATACAGATCAGGCTCTTGAGAATACTTCAGGTCATATTGCCGCATTACTTGAAATAGTTTTTCGATGAACGGGTAGAGGTTTTGATAGCCGCTAAATTCGCGCAGATAGGTTTGCGTATCCCACAAAAAGCGGGTGACGTTATGGCAAAAGCAAATATGTATCGCATCAGCACGCTTTCGCACTGCTTTGGCAAAACTGGTGCTGCTGCTAATGATCAGATCATAATCTTGCAAATCGAGGGCACGAAATGCTGGGTAATAGAAAGGAGCCATCAGCCGGAAGTTTTTGGTGGCTCCTGGAATGCTTTGCAGCATGGTTGTGTGAACCAGGCGATCGCCCAAATCGATCGTCCGCTCAGGATCATATAGCGAGGTGTAGATATCTGCACCAGGAAAGCGTTTGCAGAGCAGTTCAAAAACGCGCTCCGCGCCTCCTTTTTGAGTTAAGTAATCGTGAACTAATGCAATTTTCATCATTACTGACCAGCTTAGTTTTCAGATAGTATCTGTGAGCGTTGTAAATCAATTTTGCTTTTGATACTCTCCGCATATTTTGTTGCTTGAATGTGGAAAGATGACAACAAAATATGGGCTGGTAGTTGACCTGATTGTTTATAGTATGAACTAGATTATGAAGGTGATAGATATGCTATTTTGCACTTCACAAAGTCTTACTTGAAAAGTAGATTTTAATTAACTTTTCAATTAGACAACTGATATAAATTTGGCAAAATATCAGCGATAAAAAATATACATTGTGACTATTTTTTATCTGTCTACCTTTCTATTTTTCCGCTTTTTGCTAAAAGCCACCAAAAATTCTCAGGACCCCTAGTATTCCTGAAAATGGTCCCAGAAAAGCGCTTGTAGAGTCAAGAAAAGTCGCAAATCCCGTTTTTTTGACAATAATAATGTCATTATTTCGCAGGGCTGGATTGTCGCTTTCACCGACTCCTCGTGCTAAATCAATTGAAATGTCTCGCTTACTAACTGTGCCATTTGGATTGACTCGAATTAGGCTAACGTTACTTTTTTTGGCTTTTTGATTAAATCCACCCGCTGTTAAAATTGCTTGGTTTAATGGAGTGTTAGGTTGAATAGAAACTGCACCTGGTCTTTCAACTTCTCCTACAACATTGACATTGATTCTATCCGGTGAAAAACTGGCGGTGGCAAGTTCGGTAATTTCGCGATCGCTCACCGAAGTTGCCTGAGGAATCTCTACCGTATCTCCATCTTGTAATGGCAAATCTTGTAGCGCATCTCCCTCTTTCAAAAGCTTCCATAAATCCAATTTCACCAATTGAGGCGTTCCAGATCGAGTAAATCGTTTTACTTGAATATTGCGGATATCTGCCAGTTGTGTAATGCCGCCTGCCACTTGAATCGCGCGGGTGATACTGGGCACTTGCAGCAAGTTGGGATTAATCAATTGCGTTCCCTGAGCCACGTTGCCTTCCAACAACGTGTAAGGTCCAGGGCGGTTCACCTGCCCCACTATCGTAATTTTTAGGGGACGACTGTTCCGAGTGGCAAAATTAGCGGATGCCAATTGCCTTGCTTCATCCAAATCGACCGTTGCCGTTGCCGGAATCAGAATGCTGTCACCATCTTGCAGGCGCAAATCTTGCTGCAAATCTCCAGCTTTCAACAGTTGCCAGAGATCTACCGTCATCACTTGATCGCCGCTGCTGCCAACCGGACGCACCCGCCGCACTTGCACTTGCCGCAGATCGGCTACCTGAGTGATGCCATCGGCAAGCTGCACTAGGCGGGTTAGGGTGGGGATGTTTCCTTCGGTCGGCGAGGCAGTGGCAGTCACCGTATACGAACCAGGGCGATTCACTTCTCCCGCGATCGCCACCCGAATCGG
>JBBSCL010000409.1:0-4079 GCA_038250345.1 Leptolyngbyales cyanobacterium | reverse complement strand
ATTAAATTTCTGCCGGATTTGCTCAGAGGGCGCATCGCCTGAAGCCATCAGATCTTTTAATGCCTGCTGCGCTTGCTTAACGGACTGTCGCTGCTGGGTCAAACGGTCTTGATATTGCCGACGGATCGCCTGAATTTTTTGAATTTGCTCTTTGTTCAGGTTTAGCTCTTGGAGCCAATTTTCTTTTCTTTGTGGACGCGATCGCCGTGGCGATTGGAGATCAGCCTGAGCTAGCGTAATAGAAGCTGATGTGGAAATAGGCAGAGCAATCGCGCTCCCCAAGGACAACAACAGCGCAATAATTACAGGAACAGAACGGTAAGACATAGGACAATAAAACGCAAAAACTAGTTTAAAGTTGAATTTTCGGTGACAGGAAAAAGATCGCCTTCTGAAACAGATTGTTCCGCGATCGAATCGTCCCAAGTGCTTTCAATGAAATTTTGCAGTTCAGCTACTTCAGCGGCGCTAGGCTGAGAGACTGGAGCGAAGGGGCGATGGCTGACGACCACTGCCACTAACCCCGCTGCGATCGCCGAAGGGACTGCCCACAGAATCCGTCGTTGAACAGGTGCCTTAGAAACGACAGTCAATCGCGGCTGAGGCGTAGACGCGATCGCAGACATCAATTGATCTTCTAGGTCAGGATTTGCCGCAGGCACCACGGGCTGATGCCGCTTTAAAAACTCGGTTAGTTTTAAGTCATCTTCTGAAAATCTACTCATAGCTGAACTCCTTCATGGTCAAGAAACTTACGCACCGCAGCGCGAGCGTGGAATAGTCGAGATTTCACCGTCCCCACTGGAATCCCTAAAATCTCAGCAATGTCTTTTTGGGGCACTTCTTCCAAATCGTGTAACACCAAAACAGTTCGGTGATCAGCGCTCAGTTGGTTTAACCCGCGCTGAACCAAATCTTGATAGTGCAGATGCATCACATCGGGTGATTCTTGCCGCATGGGAGCCTGCTTCGTTAGCTCTTGCAGTTGAGTTCGCCCTCTGGCTGCGGCTTGCCGATAATCTGATGCTACATTCCACGCAATCCGATATAGCCAGGTCGAAAACTTGGCAGTTTGGCGAAATTTGGGCAACCCCCTCCAGGCACGCAAAAAAACATCTTGAACTAGATCATCCAGCACACTCACATCACATAGCTGATACAGAATGGTTCTGACCCGCTTTTCATGACGACGATATAACAGCCGAAAGCTTTGTGTATCACCCTGAAGGCTTTGCTGCACGAGATGACTATCATCACTTTCGGGTACGCTTTCATGAAACGCCGTTGACACTATTAACCCCTGCAAAACACTCCTCCATCAAATTTGGAGTTACGTCTATTAGACCTGTTCACACCCAAAAAGGTTCAGATGATTAATAGCCGGGTGCAGCGTACACATTACACATTCTTTTGTAAAGAATTTAGCCATTCTTAAAATCCTGTGCAGAATGTACTTGCAACCGGGATGGTTCTGGCTGATTGCAAAGCTGGAACTAGGGCGATCGCATCTCTCCACACGTTTAGTTTTTGAAACGCATTGAACGCACTTTTTTCGGCTTATAAAGTATCCAGGCAGCGACGACTACCCGCGATCGCCGTGGGGGTTCTGGCAGCGATCGCCCAGTCTGAAGTTGCCCTCGCCCAACCGCAAATTGCGCCGCCGCCGCCGCCCTCTAGTTTGGTGCAACCGCCACCGCCGCCCAGCCTCGTGCAGCCTGCACCGTCTAGTTCGGCAATGCCGCCCAATCAACCCTCGTCGTTAAATGAGCCACTGTGGGTGATGCCGACGACGGTTGTGCCCGTTACTGCCCCGGTTCCCGTGCCAACCGCACCCCAGATATTGCCCACCACTCCAGCGCTATCTACATCACCGCAGCAAGTTGTCGTTCCTAAAATAGAACCGCCACCGCCGCCCGGTCGGAGTCCGTTGCCACCAGCGAATACGGCAAGTCCCAACGATCTCGCCGTATTTGTCACAGATGTGCAAATTGCGGGAGTTGCCCCAGATTTGCAAGAATTCGGCTTGTTGGCAATTCAGACCAAAGCTGGAGGGCAATCCACTTCCGGGCAGCTTCAGAACGATGTGGCGCTGTTGCTGAATACAGGCTTTTTTACATCGGCAACGGTTTCCACTAGCCCCAATCCTCAAGGCGTGAGCGTTACTTTTTTTGCCACCCCAACGATTGTGCGGGCGATCGCCTTACCCAGTGCCCAAGCGCTCACCTTCACCGCAACGAATGAGATTTTTAGAGACCAGTTTGGCAAGCCCATTAGCCCAACGACACTCAATCAGGCGACGCAGCAAATCAACGACTGGTATACCAAAAATGGGTATACTCTGGCGCGGGTAATTTCTCTCCGCCCCGATCGCAACGGCATTATCACGATTGAGGTGGCGGAGGGCGTAGTCGGCGCAACTCAGGTGCGCTTTCTCAATCGGGATGGTAAGACTGTGGATGAAAAGGGGCAACCTATTCGCGGTCGCACCCAGGATGCTTTTTTGCAGCGCCAGATTAAAGTGCAGCCGGGGCAACCGTTTCGGGCAAATGTAGCCCAAGAAGATTTGCAGCGATTGGGTCAGCTTGGCATTTTTGAAACAGTCAACGTTGCGTTTGAGGGCGATGCGCGGCGGGTGACGGTGATCTATAACGTGACGGAGCGTGCGCCCCGCGATCTGCGGTTTGGCGGTGGCTTTAACGATTCCTTGGGACTCTATGCCACGGTTGGCGTGCAGGATATCAACTTTGGTGGATTGGGGCAACGGCTCGGCGGCTCGGTGTTGGTGGGCACCAGAGATGTGCAGTTTGATGGACGCTTTGTTAGCCCTTATCGCGATACGGAACCGAATGTTCCAGGCTATAACGCCAGTATCTATCGGCAACAAGGGTTTTCACAGGTGTTTACCGACGAGGTGGATTTGCCCAATGGCGATCGCATTCGAGAACGGCGACAAGGCGTAGGTGTGGGGTTGGAACGCCCAATTGGCAATGGCTGGAATGGCAATCTTGGGTTGAACTACAACAACGTCAGCATTCGGGGCGATGGCGGCAAAGTTTTTAGCACCGATGCTTTAGGCAATCCCCTCAGTCTTAGCGGCACCGGAATTGATGACCTATTTAGCCTCTCATTTACCGCCATTCAAGATCTACGAGATTATCCCTTAAACCCTGGTAAAGGCTCGGTCACCCGCTTCAACGCCGAGCAATATCTCCCGATCGGGCGCGGACAGGTGTTTGGCACCAAGCTCCAAGCAGAACACGCGGTATTTTTTCCGGTGAAGTTGATTACGGCAAACCAAAAGGATGCTCCGCCTACCCAACGCCAGCCAGAAGTGGTAGCGCTGAATGTGCAAGGGGGAACGAACGTGGGGGATTTGCCGCCCTACAATGCGTTTATTTTGGGAGGCGTAAACTCAGTGCGCGGTTGGGATACAGGCGCGATCGCCACGCCTCGCAGCTATATTCAAGCCACCGCTGAGTACCGCTTCCCGATTTACAAATTCATTGGCGGCACCGCTTTTGTAGATTTTGCTTCCGACTTGGGCAGCAATAAAGATGTACTGGGTCAGCCAGGAGTGGTTCGCGGCACCCCCGGTACCGGAATTGGCTATGGGTTAGGGGTTAGGGTCAATTCACCGCTTGGCATCATCCGGGCAGATTTTGGCTTTAGTGGGCAAGGGGATACGCGCTTTCAGTTTGGCTTTGGGCAACGGTTTTAGGGCAAGATATGACAAAGTACGGAGTTAGGAATGCGGAGTAGCGAATGGTTCCCCCCAATGTGACTTCTGGAAGGTGTGTGCCACGCCCGTAGGTCGGTGAATCAATCGGCTGGAAATGAAAGGATTGCGATCGCTCTGGCTAAAGGGGTATGTCATACTGAAAATTCAGTCCTCAGAGCTTGAAATTGAGAGAGTGCGGATGTTGTGACGCACTTTCTGATGAAGAGAATCGCCTAGAGAGTTGCACGATGGTCAGTCCACCGCCCGTCATTACTACTGTTCCTACCGACACATGGGTAGAAGCCGACTGGGAAGATTTCCTCACGTTTGCCGATGATCCAACCTTGGTTAGCGGGAGGTT
>JBBSCL010000408.1:0-4080 GCA_038250345.1 Leptolyngbyales cyanobacterium | reverse complement strand
TAGACCTGCAATCTTAGATTGCTCCAATTCTCTTAGCAGCTTGAGTTCCAGCATTTTCGCAACGGAATAGTCAGATGGGTAAACAACGCTATAGGCGGCTCCCTTGCCTGCCTGAAACGTTGCCAGCATCGTCTCATTTGCATCAAAGGTATCAGCAATCACCCGAATTCCGGTTTGAGCGGTAAATTCCCGCAGTAAATCAGCATCGATATAGTTAGACCAAGTGTAGATATAAAGTTCATTCGCTGCGCTTGGTTTTCCCGGCAGCGGGCGCACTTCTGCCAAAGTCCAGCCACAGCCCGATAGCGCTAGCCCAGAAGCTGACGCGATCGCGCTCTGCAAAAACTGACGACGGCTGAAATGATGAGATGAAGAGTGATGCAATGCGATATACCTCTTACCTGAAACCTGAAGCTGAAACCGATTACCGTTCCCCTGTCAGGGGCAATGCCAGACAATCGTTAAGATCCCACGCTAGATAAAGCGGCGTATCTTCTCCAGGGAGGTCACCGGAGATATTAGGCTGCATCACGGTCAGGCGATCGCCGGATGCTAACTCCACCCCATAGTGAACATGAGTTCCCAGATACATGACTGTGCGAAGTCGTCCTTCAAAGGCATTGGCTTCATGCTCAAAGGGCGATCGGCTCAGGCGAATTTTTTCGGGACGCACACTCACGACTACTGAGCCAGAAGTCAGAGATTCCCCATTCGATGGCTTTGCCTTCATTTTCAACCCGTTATCGGTAATCAGCCACAGAGCATTGGCAGAAAACCCTTCAATTTTGCCGTAAAACAGATTGGTATCTCCAATAAAATCTGCCACAAACGGAGTTTTAGGATGCTCATAAATCCGTTCTGGAGAATCAATTTGCTCAATGTTGCCTTGATTCATCACCGCAATGCGATCGCTTAAGCTCATTGCCTCTTCTTGGTCGTGGGTGACCATCACAAAAGTTAAGCCAAGCTCCTGGTGAAGGGTCGATAGCTCGACCTGCATTTCTTTCCGCAATTTTAGATCGAGTGCGCCCAGAGGTTCATCCAGCAGCAGCACAGCCGGACGATTGACTAACGCTCTTGCCAATGCAACACGCTGCTGTTGTCCGCCGGAAAGTTGGGCTGGAAAACGCTTGGCAAACCCATCCATTTTCACCAGCTTTAACGCTTCATCCACTTGTTTCTGCACCTCTGCCTTGCTTTGTTTTTTCAGCCTTAATCCAAAAGCAATATTTTCCCAAACAGTCAGATGGCTAAATAGGGCATAGCTTTGAAAGACGGTGTTGACTGGGCGGCGATAGGGCGGCACTCGGTTGACCGATTGACCTCGAATCAAAACTTCTCCTGAAGAGGGAGTTTCAAAGCCTGCCACCAGACGGAGCGTGGTGGTTTTGCCACAGCCAGAAGGTCCTAAGATGCTAAAAAATTCTCCTCGGCAAATAGTCAAATCAACGCCGCGAACAACGGGTTCGTGGTTGTAAACTTTGAAAACCTTACGGAGTTCGACATCAAATTCGGTGTCGGCTGTCGTAAACGTTCGATTTTGGATCGCAGCCTGAGACATAGTAGAAATTTCCCTGTGAGCGTTCAATCCTCATCTCGCAATTTTGATAAGGTGTTGAAGCAGACATTTGATGTATCGGATCAATTCACCCTCTATTCACGAAGCCAAGTTAGGCTTGCCCATCTGGCAATTCGCCAAACATGCACCCAAATTAAACTATCCTAGCAATCTGGGGAATTGCAAAGTTTTCTCAGATTGAATGATTATAGATTGCCCAACTCGCAAACAGAGTTATCAACTAGCTATTTTTCTTTTATGTTGCATCTATCTAAATTTTGTGAATTGCAATTGCAAAAGATAAATATTTGGTTCTGGGTTGATATTTTTCGTTGCATTTAATGGCAATTATAGAAGTGGGAGAGCTTGAGAACCCGTAAAACCCATCGCGCTTTAGCCGTGGGATGTAGCGAGGGTTCTCACGAGGCTGTGAAGCCTCAGAATGATACAATTGTATTGATTTATTCAAGCATTTCATGGCTAAACCAAAGAAGTTGCTGGGTATTCAGCAAAACCAAATCTATTGCAACAAAGACACCTTAGCTATTCTCACCTATCTGTGTGAGCAATCCAATAGCCTCTACAACTGTGGAGTCTATTGGGCAAGGCAAATCTTCTTTAAGACCAACCGCATTGTCTCCAAATATGATCCCATCTATGAAGTGGGTGGAAACATTCACGCTCAAGCGATGCCATCTGTGACAGCACAGCAGACATTATTGAGTGTTTCGGAGGCGTTCAAATCGTTCAAAGGATTGCGCGAACTGTGGTTTAAGGGGGAGTTGGAAGACAAGCCGAAACCGCCTAACTATCGTGATTCGGGAGGATTGTTTAAGGTATCCTTTCCCAACATCGGAGCAGGTAAGCCAACTCTGCAAGATGGAATGATTCGGTTTCCTTTGGGATTGCAAGTCAATCGATGGTTTGGACTCAAAGAATTCCTTCTACCCCTGCCTAAAAACCTTGATTTTGCCAAGCTGAAAGAGTTCACTATTCTGCCTAAGAATGGTGTGTTCTATCTGGAATGCAGCTACGCCTTAACGAAGGTGGAAACTAAGCTGGATATGGATCAAGCGTTGGCGATTGATTTGGGCACCTCATCTAATCTGATGGCATGTGTCGATACTCTAGGTCATTCATTCCTAGTCGATTCTCGTCAAGCAAAGGCGATGAATCAGCTCTATAACAAACGGGTAGCGAACCGCAAAGAAGGGAAAGATAAAGACTATTGGGATAGCGTTCTTGATAGCTTCACTCGCAAACGGAACCATCAGATGCGCGACATGGTGAATAAAGCTGCCGTACTAGCTGCTAAACACTGTTTGGCGCATGGCATCGGGACAATCGTAATTGGTTGGAACGACGGCATTAAAGACGGGTGTAAGATGGGCAAAAAAATCAATCAACAATTCGTGCAGATGCCCCTTGCTAAAATCAAAACGCGATTAGAACAACTGGGAGTTCTGTACGGATTTCGAGTTGTGCAGAATGAAGAAGCGAACACATCCGCTGGTTCTTACCTGGATGGAGACTCCCTACCTGAACATGGCTGCAAGCCTGACGGGTGGAAAGCATCAGGGAAAAGAAGCAAGCGCGGTCTGTATCGTTCAGGGGGTGGGTGGTTGGTGAACGCTGACTTGAATGGAGCAGCCAACATTCTACGCAAGGTAGCCGGAAACTTAGGCATTGACCTAAGCAGACTGGGTAGACGGTGTTTGACCACCGTAAGCAGAGTGAAACTATGGGTCGCACCTAAATCTAACTCTTGTCTGAAAGAATCCCACTCTCTTTAGAGGTGGGAGTTGTCAACGCTTGCGCTAAAGTTTACGTTTACTCAGTTGCTCTGAGTTGCTAAGTAAACAAGTTGTTACTGTTACGGGTTCATGACGTTAACTCAATCACCTTTTACGACAGTTACTCAATCTGAAAACCGCACTGTGGGGCAGCGCTATCGCTCTGTTTTTTTAATGGCGATCGCATCCCTCATAGTGCTGGGTGGTTTGGGAGGTCGCTTAGTATATTTGCAGCTTTTAGACGGCGCTGCCAATCGAAAACTCGCTGAAAACAATCGCATTCGGCTAATTCCGAAGCAACCTGAGCGCGGCAAGGTTTTGGATCGCAAAGGTCGAATATTGGCAGGAAGCCGATTGTCTCACTCAGTGTTTTTGTGGCCTTTGGCTCGGAAGAAGGGTGAATGGGGAGGCACGATTAAGCGCCTCTCTCAAATTCTCAAGATCCCTGAAGACGTGGTGCAATTGCGGCTAGATCAGGCTGGGTATAACTCACCGTTTTTGGTGCGAATGGCGCGAGGCATCAGTCCGGCGCAGGTGACGGCTCTGACAGAATATAGCGCCGAGCTAGAAGGGGTGCAAGTCGATGCGGAGGCGGTGCGCTATTACCCGAATGGCGATTTGGCAGCCCATATATTAGGTTATACGGGCGAACTCAGCGATGAGGAACTGAAGCGGCGTAAGGATGATGGCTATCGGCTAGGAGATGTGACCGGGCAAATGGGCATCGAG
>JBBSCL010000407.1:0-4081 GCA_038250345.1 Leptolyngbyales cyanobacterium | reverse complement strand
GATGGCAGTGGTTAAAGCCGATGCTTACGGGCATGGTGCCATCGCGATCGCTCAAGCCTCAGTGCAAGCCGGAGCGACCTGGTTAGGCGTAGCCACCATTCCTGAAGGAATTGAACTGCGAGAATCGGGCATTCAGGCACCCATTTTGATTTTGGGTGCGACCTACACGCCAGAGCAAATTCGCGCGATCGCCCATTGGAATTTGCAACCCACCCTTTGCACCCCGAAGCAAGCCCTGGTATTTGCCGAAACGATAGCAAATCTCCCCAACGCCTCACCGCTGCCCGTTCACCTCAAACTTGATACAGGAATGTCTCGGCTGGGCACTGATTGGCAGGCAGCGACGGAGTTTGCTCAACTGGTGCATCGCCTGCCAAACTTGACTATTGCCAGTATCTATTCCCATTTGGCAACAGCGGAAAGCCTGGATCGAACGGTGGTCAATCAGCAGCAGCAGCGATTTGAAACCGCGATCGCTCAAATTCAATTGGCAGGCATCACCCCGCCCAAACTGCATCTGGCGAACTCTGCTGGCACCTTGACCGATGCCAACCTGCACTACGATCTGGTGCGGGTCGGGCTGGCGTTATACGGACTTTATCCCGCTGCCCACTTGAAATCTGTTGTGGCGCTCAAACCCGTGCTGCAAGTGAAGGCGCGCATTACCCAGCTAAAAACAATTCAGGCGGGAACAGGCGTGAGCTATGGACATCGCTTTATCGCCGATCGCGAAATGGCGATCGCGGTTGTCGGCATTGGCTATGCAGACGGTATCCCGCGCAATCTATCGAACCAGATGGGCGCGATCGTTCAAGGGCAACTCGTGCCCCAAATTGGAGCCGTAACCATGGATCAACTGATGTTAGACGTAAGCCAAGTGCCAAATCTGCAAGAAGGCGATGTCGTCACCATTTTGGGGCACGACGGCAACGAATCTATTTCGGCAGATGACTGGGCAGAAACCCTGGGCACCATTTCCTGGGAGATTCTTTGCAGCTTCAAACATCGGTTGCCGCGAATTGCAGTCAGTCACGCCTTACCAGATTTTGCTTTAGATGCTAAGCGTCAATGAGTTTGGAGTGGGGGAGGGGAAATTGAGGCTTCAGGTTTCAGGTTTCGGGTGGTGAGAAAATTCTGCCCCCTGATCCCTACCATCATCGCTAGATCAAGACTTTGGAGAGAGGTGGCAATCCAATGGATTTCATAACTTGAAAGAGAAACTGAAAAGAGGTTTTAACCGTGACTGACGAACTGAAGAAGGGCGACAAGATTGAGTGGAAAAGCTCTCAGGGTGAGATTAAAGGGACGGTTAAGAAAAAGCTAACTGAACCCATGGAGATTAAAGGGCATCACGTTGCGGCAAGCAAGGATAATCCTGAATATTTAGTGGAAAGTGACAAGACTGGCAAGGAGGCTGCCCACAAGCCAGAATCGCTAAAGAAAACTGACAAAAAATAATGCCAGGGTTAGACAACACATCTAGATGTTAGGGAGATGTTTGTGGCGCGATCGCTAGCTTTGGGTAGGCGATTCGTTGATGATTGAACTGTTGCCAAACCTGGACAAAAATCGTGGCAATTTCAGTCATTTCACTGCGAGTTAACCCCGATTGGACGAGTTGCTGATCTTGCCAACGGGCACGCAGAATTTTGTTGATCATGGCGAGGGCTTCTTCTGGGGTGGCATCTTTGAGCGATCGCAGTGCCGCTTCACAGGAATCTGCCAGCATGACAATGCCCGTTTCACGCGACTGCGGAATCGGACCGTCGTAGCGAAAATCAGCATCATTCAAGCTGAGAACGGTGCCGTCTGATAATTGCTGTTCGTGTGAATGCTGTTCTACCTGCTGTTGCGCCTGATGGTAAAAGTAAGCGATCAGCATTGTCCCCTGATGTTCTGGAATAAATGCCCAGACTGCTTTTGGGAGACGCGCTTTACGTGCCATCACGATTCCTTCAGTCACATGCTTTTTAATAATTTCAGCGCTTATCCAGGGATTATCAATCAAATCATGCTTATTCGGTGCGCCCATTTGATTTTCAATAAACCCTTGGGGATCATGCATTTTGCCAATGTCGTGATAAAGCGTTCCAGTCCGCACTAACTCCACATTGCCTCCCAACGCACGGGCGGCGGCTTCTGCCAGGGTTGCCACAAACAGCGTATGTTGAAAAGTGCCGGGAGCTTCAGAGGCAAGCCGCTTGAGCAGAGGACGGTTTGGATTAGCAAGTTCCACCAGCCGGATGGTGGTGACTATATCAAACAGTTGCTCTAGGTAAGGGCTAATGCCCAGTGCCACAATTACCCACGCCAGCCCCAATAGTGCCTGAATGCCGCTAGCACTCAGCAAGGTATACCAGGCAATGCCCGATGCAACGTTGAGTATCAGGTAAATGAACCCTTGGAGTAAGCCCACGCCTACACCCAGCCATGCCAGTTCTTCGCGCGATCGCAACCTGCCCCCTAGCCAACCACACAGTAGCCCGGTCGTTGCACTGGCGATTAAAGTACTCCAAGTGACTTCCATGCCGACAGCAACCAGTAGTGCGAGCAAACCCGCTACAGTTAGACCCAATGGCGCACCATAAAAGCCGCCGACCAATAGCCCAATGGTTGGCAGATTAACCGATGGCACTTGGAGCGCAACCAACAGCGGCGTACTTAAACTCAACAGCCACAGTAAGACTCCATCTCGTCGCCGCAGGGAGGGATGAAATCGGCGTTTGACAAACCACACTATCACCACTGAGCCGCTGACTAAAACTCCAAAGCCTGCTAGCCCAAACCAGTCAATGCCACGCCGACTTAAGCCAAAATGATCCAGTAGGGCAAACTCTTTAGAGGAAATCGTCTTGCCTGCCTGCACAATTTTTTTGCCGCGACTGATGGAAACCATCACCGGTTGAATGTCTTGGGCGGCTTGCTCCGCTCTCAGTTGTGTTTGGTTTTCATCCTGGATTAAATTAGGCTGCAACAGCGGTATCAAAAGGTCGCTGGCGATCGCTTCAGCCGCGTTGGGTAGTTCATTCACCTGGAGTTTAACGGCTGCTGTTAATACCGTAGACGGCAATGCTGGCGAAATGCCCTGAGCCAGCATTCGCTCCGCAATTTTTGGAGTCTGCGATCGCAGGGCTTGCCAGTTCGCATCGGTTAGGTCAAGCAGCACAACATTCGGGATATTAGGCAAGTCAAGTGACGGGGTAGAGGATGCTAGAGCCGCCACATATTTTAACTGGGCTTCGTTGACGGATTGAACCAGCTTCAAGTAACCGCTCATATCCACAGCACGGCGATAGTTGCGGAGTTCAGCGATCGCTTTTCGAGCGGCGGCATCCATTGAGGGCACAGGAATGGCAGTCTTGAAGTTAGGAACAGAACGGTTTTGAGAAAAGCCGCGATCTGCCTCAATTAATAGCGCTTGCCACTGCGATTCGGGCAGTTTGCGGAGGTAGGCTTGGGTGAAAAGCGTCAGGGCGCTGGTGCGAACATAGGGAAAGGAGCCAGCGGTTTGGCGAAGATCGCTGCTTTGTTGAAGCTGCTGTTGCAGCGATCGCATCACCGTTTGGTTGACGGCTTGATCCAACATCAAAACGGATACTGTGTCTTTACGAGCCGCACTCCGGTTTAGATCCGTTGCGTTTTCATCTACTACAGTCGCCGACACTGGAGCATAGAGAGTTTGGGGAGATGCTTTGCCGATATCTAGCTTGGGCGCGTTATAAAAACGATAGCCAAAGGCACTGGTTAAAGAAATAATGGCAATTCCTAAAACGAGCGGCGATCGCCCTACTTTTTTGAGCAAGCTTTGTTTAACGCGGGGTGGAAGTTGGCAGGGTGGAAGGGCATCATAGTCTGCCTCTAGATCGACTACAGATGGCTGCGATCGCTGACTCTCTGTCCTGTTGGAGACACCTTGACCGGAACGAACAGCCTGACGGGAAACATTGGAATGTTTACCCAATGGACGCAGACTGTCCAGTAGGTGGGCTTTTTCTAGCCGATGCACCAGTGATTGAAGGGCTTTCATCACTTAACACGAATCCCTCAGCAAATAGAAGCGTTGTGTATGTGAAGCAGAAAT
>JBBSCL010000406.1:0-4085 GCA_038250345.1 Leptolyngbyales cyanobacterium | reverse complement strand
CACCAGCGGATCGGCTTCCGCTGTCGCTAGATAGGCGGCTTCCCGTGCCCCTTCAAACTGCGTTTGCGCCGTCACCACATAGCCTTGCACATCCATGCCGCGTCGTCCGGCTCGTCCTGCCATTTGCAAAAATTCGGAGGCATTCAGCAGGCGATGTCCCAAATCAGTCCGCTTGGAAAGGCTAGAAATCACCGTCGTTCGAGCCGGCATATTAATTCCTGCTGCCAGGGTTTCTGTGGCAAACACCACCTTGATTAAGCCCTGTTGAAAAAGCTCTTCTACCAAGCCTTTCCAGGCAGGCAATATGCCAGCATGGTGAGCGGCAATGCCGTTATATAGCGGCTCCACCTGCCCGGCTCGTCCCGCTTCGGGGTTGCGTTCCAAAAAATCATCGATCTGCTGCTTTAGCTGCGCGGCTTCATCGGGATTGACCAGGGAGAGGTGACGCACTTGCTCGATTGCCTGATCGCAATTTCGCCGACTAAAGATAAAGTAAATCGCAGGCAGCATATCCCGCTGTTGCAATTGGCTAACCAAATATGCCAAGGAGGGACTGTCTTGCTTGGGCGATCGCTGACTGCCACCCATGCGACCCGTCATTTTGCCGCCCTTGGGCTTGAGCCGGGGATGAATCCGCTTTTGGCTGTCGTCGAGCAGGGGAAACAACCCTTTGGGATTGCAAAAGTGAAAACTGAGGGGCACGGGGCGAAAGTCAGAATAGATCAACTCGGTAGGTCCATGCACCTGATGAATCCAATCGGTGAGTTGATCGCTATTGGCAACAGTGGCGGAAAGGGCGACGAGTTGAATTTCTGGCGGGCAATAGATGATGGATTCTTCCCAAACTGTGCCGCGCTGGCGATCGTTCATGTAATGGCATTCGTCTAACACCACCGCTTCTACGCCCGTCAGCGAGGTGCCCACTTCCCCAATCGGCGTGCCATAGAGCATGTTCCGAAAGATTTCGGTAGTCATCACCAAAACGGGGGCATCGCGGTTGATGGAAACATCGCCTGTGAGCAGCCCCACTTGATCAAACCCAAACATTTCACGAAAATCGCGCAGCTTTTGATTGGACAGAGCTTTGAGGGGCGTGGTGTAGAAAACCCGCCGTCCCCGTGCGATCGCCCGATGAATGGCATATTCCCCAATTAGGGTTTTGCCGGAACCCGTGGGCGCACACACCACCACTGATTTGCCTGACTCTAGTGCTGCGATCGCCTGCGTCTGGAAATCATCCAGGTTAAACGGAAACAATTGGTTTAAGTCAAGCCCCGAAGCCGTAAGGGAAGTCACGCCCAAAAAATCCAACTAGGTACAAGCAATCTATCGTCGTATCGGGTATTTTGCATATCTTATAACTGATGTAACCATTCCGAAGGAACATAGCTGTTTTAAAATCAGCAGGCTATATTGTCAAAGTACATTTGTTAGTCTAGATCCGATTCATCATAAGGCTGATTTGTTTTGAAGGTAGCAGTTTTGTACAGCGAGTTCCCATAAATTAGGGGAATAGTTCCTAAACGTTACCAAACACCAGCGTCTTTATCGACTTCACCTGTCAATCGAGTGGGTAGCCTAATCTGAAGTGCGGGGTAATAGCATTTAATCTAGCTAAACCTGACGCACGTATCAGAGCGGAGGAACCGGTTTATTTGGGGCGAATCTTGCGATTTGCAAGAGAGACACCTTCCAGTCTTAGCCCGTCAGCTAACTCCGTCGGCAATGGAAGGAGCGCCCAATACTGAGGCTTTATAGTCGTGGTTATTGGTGCCTCCTGACAAGGGTGTATTTGACTGTCAGTGCTTGATATTTGTCAAAGCATAGAGTCTTAACGTGTTTGTCGCTTTGACCCACCTCTCGTTAAAAAAAAGATCGTGAGAGGATAAAAACTGTGAAAATTCTTCCAATGCTAGTGCGCCTTGAAAACGCGCTTGGCTGTCCTGAAATGGCAAAGCGAATGGTTCTGCTTCCTAAACAGGGAACCGATGATGCAGTATCAAATTCCAATGAAATTAATCTTTTGGTTGGCTACGATGCTTCTCCTCATAGCCAGACTGCGCTTGATTTGACCCTATGGATTGCTCACCAAACTCGCTTGGCAACCCAAAAAACGGTGATGGTTCAGGTGATTTATGTGGTGGATCGAAACGCTGCGGGGCGCGATCGCACCTGCTATTTAGATCCGCTCGATCGCCCAGATTCAGCGGAGAAGACTTATACATTGCCCATCCGTGAATGTGGCGAATCGGTTCAAGCTCAATCTATGAGCAAAGTGGGCAACGGTTTAGTCGCTGAACTGCCACTGGCTCCAGATCATATTTGCAGTGCTTTTGATTGGCAAATGCACCAGTTTGAGCAGGCAGATCATATTTTGTGGCAAGCCCGTCATTTGGCAGATGAGTGGCGCGGGTCACTCAAAACCCATCTTCGGTTTGGTAATTTAGCAGACGAGCTTCGCCAAGTTGTTAAAGCAGAATCCGCGACTGTTTTAGTCTTAGGCTGCAAATCTGCCAATCACCCGTTGGTGCAGCAGTTGGAATCTGACTTTCCCTGTCCGATACTGGGAATTCCATCGCTTATCTAAACGGCTGTAAAGATTTAGTGATGTGCTTTTTGGCGGTTCGTAAAAGTTAATAGCTTTCAGACAATAACGGCTAAAACAAATCTAGAATTCTAGAACAGGCACCCTGAGATAGGGTGCTTTTTATTTGATAACCATCTTTGAACTATTTTTAGTTTAAGCAGCGCTAGATTTTAGGGTATAAGGCAATATGGCAATATGCTTTCTGCTGGGCAAAAGAGTCAGCACCATTATGGAGATTTTGGCGATGTCTTTAGAAAGTGCGAGTCGTTTTTTGGAAGCCGTTGCCTCTGATGAAACGTTACGAGAGCGGTTTGATCAAATGCAGGGACCAGAAGAATTCCTAAAAATCACTGAGCAATTGGGTTACAGCTTTACCACGGATGAATTGATGTCATTGGCGCGGGAGCAAAGCGAAGGAGTTATTGTACGGCGACATACGGGTGTGTGGAAGTGGTTACGCAGCATTAACTGGGTCTGACGAGTGATGAATGTCGAATGTGGATGGGCGAATGTCGAATGGCAAAGGGACAAAGCTGAAAACTCAAAATTTACAGATCCCAACTTAAAATATTCCTTACGGAA
The DNA here is from genome assembly GCA_038250345.1 of Leptolyngbyales cyanobacterium. Classification (GTDB taxonomy): domain Bacteria; phylum Cyanobacteriota; class Cyanobacteriia; order Leptolyngbyales; family Leptolyngbyaceae; genus ULC077BIN1. The sequence continues at coordinate 916 of JBBSCL010000406.1, read as the reverse complement.
ACCCTAAGCGTTGGGGTAACCAGTCCAAAGGACTTACAAAACTTAAAACTTAAAATTCAAAGCTGCCCGACTCGAAATCTAAAGCATTCTATTTAGTTGTCGCCAGTAGGGTGTACACGTTAAAGTCAGGGGCGACTGAACTTCCTACTGGATGTGGCTGATGCAATTTCTTAGATCTACTATTGCTTTGCTGTTTGCGATCGCGTTCAGTTTTACCTCTATGTCTCCAGCACTAGCAGCCAGTTTCGCGCCAAACGAAAATTTAGTAGTGGAAGGAATTCCGGCGATTCCGCTGGCGCTCGTGGAAGGGGTCAAACGCTACACGGAGTTTCGTTCCGCCAGTTTAGCGAGTTGGCACCCGCAGCGACGGGAAATTTTGATCTCCACGCGATTTGCGAATAATGCTCAGGTGCATCGGGTGCGATCGCCGCTTGCAGCACGAACCCAACTGACATTTTTTACGGAACCGCCTTCTGGGGCGACCTATCAGCCGACACAGGGCAATTATTTTGTTTTTAGCCGTGATGCTGGCGGCAATGAGTTTAGCCAAAACTTTCGCTTCGATGTGGCAACCGGAGAGGTGACGCTGCTGACGGATGGGAAGTCTAAAAATAGTCGCGGCGTGTGGTCTGCCAAGGGCGATCGCATGGCGTATACTTCGACCCGGCGCACTGGCAAGGATGCGGATTTGTATGTGATTGATCCGACGAAACCCAGCAGCGATCGCCTGTTGTCAAGCGTAGAAGGCGGCGGTTGGTCACCGTTGGATTGGTCGCCGAACGATCGCCAGCTTTTGGTGTCGCAATATCTGTCTGCCAACGAAAGCTATCTGTGGTTATTTGACACGCAAACGGGCAGTCGCACCCTGCTCACGCCCAAAGGCAAAGAAACAGTGCTGTATGAATCGGCAGTGTTT
>JBBSCL010000405.1:0-4097 GCA_038250345.1 Leptolyngbyales cyanobacterium | reverse complement strand
CGTTTCGTTGCGATGCTTCAGGTAAAAATATTCGTCACACCACAGTTTAAAGGCAGGGTAGTAGTGAGGATGGTGAGCATCGCAAGCGTGCTTAAGAGTCCGATGAAAATGCACTACGTCTTCCGCAAAGGGGTAGTAAGGCGTGAGGTCAATGCCACCGCCAAACCACCACACGGGACCCGCTTCAAAATAGCGATAGTTCAGGTGAACCGTGGGAATGTATGGATTGCGGGGATGAAGCACCATTGAAGTGCCCGTTGCATAAAATCCATGTCCAGCCGCTTCAGGACGCTGAACCAGAATAGAAGGCGGCAAGTCTTTTCCCCATACTTCAGAAAAGTTTACGCCTCCTTGCTCGATGATGTTGCCATCTTTCAAGACGCGCGATCGCCCGCCACCACCTTCTTCCCGAACCCAACTGTCTTCCCGAAACTTGCCAATTCCATCGGTTTGCTCTAAACCGCTGCAAATTTCATCTTGCAGATTGCGGAGTAACTGGCTCACACGCTCACGAGAGTTACTAGGGGGAAGCGCATTATCGACGATGGCTGCTTCAGAAGTAAAAAAAGCTGTCATACCCACCCAATTCCTGATACAAACTGATTTGTAGTGTGCTAATCGTCAACCCAAAAAACAGATACTTTCTGACTGCCTACTGGACGTTTTAATACTATAGAACTCAAAGAGAAACTATATTCTTACTTAAAATCCAACTTGCTCAAACAACTTCAAGTTAAATTGAAAAATTTTAAGAATCAATAAGTAAAGTATCAGACGGCTAAAGTATTCAGATGGCTAGATTTTGGCACTCGATTTTTCTAAGCCTACCGCGAATTGGGACTGCAACCCACTGGATTGTTGTAATGGATTAAACTTTACAAAACAAACCAGCAAGTTAGTATTTTGTAGAGTTACCCGTTTGCGCGATCGCTTCCTCGGCGAAGGATTGGTAAAAACCCCACGTTGGGACGATCTCTTAAGTACACGGTTCTGAATAGAATAGAGGTTTACTAAGATAGGCTTCGGTAAAGAGGACTCAGCCATGTCGAGCAGTCTATTTAATTTCAACCTTCCTGAGAGAGGCATTTCGCAAACTGTGGTTAGAACCTATCAAGCGCTGAGTTCTGCTTCAGTTGAAGAATTATGGAACAAGATCACCGATCTTGAAGATGTATCTTGGCATCCGATTATTGCTAGCACCAACGTACCTTACGGGTTAGTGGTCAAGCCCGGTTTAATCTATCAAGCATTTACTCGCCTGATTCCGATTCCAATTCAAATCTTTGTGGAACGAGTTCGTCCACAAGAGGCGTTGAGTATCAGAATTTTAGTTTTGCCTGGATTGGAAGAACAGGTGACTTATCAGATAGAGTCTACAGTTTGTGGCACATGTGTTTCCTATTCAGTGACGCTGCGGGGATGGTTAGCTCCGTTGTTATGGTCGTTGATGCGTCCTTGTGCAGCCCAAGTGGCGTTGAAGTTGGCGCAGTCGGCAGAGCAGTCAATGCTACAAACAACGTCTGGCAATCTTAAGTCCTCTAAACGTGACTGTTTTGACTTTTAATCAAGGGTATGGATTGCATCTTGAATGCTGTTAGTTTGAACTGAACGTACTCAATTCAAATATCTGTCTTTGAAATCTTTCTAACTGATTAATTCAATTCAGTAGATTTTCTGGCTTGCTATTTATCATGGCTGATAGTCTAAGTGCGGATGCGACGGCGGCGTTCTTCATTTTTGCGATCGCGCCAAAACCATTCTTCATCTGAATCAGGTTCAACGGCTTCAATTCGTTGAATTGCCCATGTGTGATAGTCCAGATTCATATCGCACCCTAACCAATGACGACCTAATTGTTCTGCCACAACTGGAGTGGTTCCTGAGCCGGAAAAAGGATCAAGGACGATATCTCCGCGATCGCAAGAAGCAAGCACAAATTTGCGAATGAGCGCCTCTGGCTTTTGAGTAGGATGAGGCGTTTTTTCGCGCATCCCATTACAAGTGGTAGGCAGTTCAATCACATCTTTAGGCTTTGCCCCTTTGGGATTGGGTCGCCAGTTTTGCGGATATTCAGAGTGTTTTCTATGATTGTATTGGCTGGTTACGGCTTGGGGATGGCTGGGGTATTTTAGGGTGTGATTGCCATAGGGAATGCGAATATTGTCAATGTTTATCTTGGCGAGATGGGTTTTGCGAAACAGCAAAATGCTTTCGTGCGATCGCCCCCAATCACGCCCTAAATTTGCCTTGTTTTTGTAATGCCAAATCAGCCATCTACAGCTAGCAAAATGCTTGCTAGCTGGATGTTTTAGATCTGCCAATATTTCCGAAAATCCCATTATGTAAAGGGAGCCAGTCGGCTTTAAAATTCGAGCGGCTTCCGCAATCCAATGCAGCGACCAATGAATATAAGCTTCTTGAGATTGAAAAGTATCCCATTCTGCTTTTTTGAGATTATAGGGCGGATCAGCAATGATCAAATCGACTGATTCATCCGGTAAAGTGCTTAACCAAATCAGAGAATTTCCACAAAAGAGGGTTCCATGGATATGGTGATAGGCGATCGCAATTGAGGCATCCAAACTTTCGGCAGCGTTTTGAATCACATTTCTGTCTTTCTATCAATAGTTACTTAACCCGGTTCTGCATCAGAACTTGATTACCTTTGCAGAAGCAAAAAAGACCTTTTCTATAGATAAGTAGCGTCAAAAAATAAAGTCTTTAAATTGGAAACAGTATTTTTTATCCCGATTAATTGATCTTGTACTCTAGGCATATCCTATTAGGTTCTGATAATTTAATTAATAGCTTCTTCTCCTGGCGTTCAGCAAATTGGGGCGCAGGTCATTCTGTTGTTTACCTCATTTTCACTATGAAAACTCTTGACTTTGTGTGCGCTTCTTCTAACCAAAAAGACCAGACTTCTAATGTTCGTTTTACCCTAATTACTCAATTGTTTCGCCAGGTTTCACCCTCAACCTGGCTATATTTCTTAGGTTTAGCGATCGCTTCTATTGGCGTTGGTGTCAGTGCTAATCAGGCGATCGCGCAAGTCTATTACCAGCGTCCGATCTCGGTAACGCGAACGGGGGGCACGGTTAGTACTCGGTCGGGCATTGGTCTCAATATCCGTTCAGGTCCAGGTCTTAACTTCGACATTCTGGGTTGGGCTGATGATGGCGTAACGCTAGATGTGGCGGGTATTCCTACTATTGCCGATGGCTATCGCTGGCAGCAGATCATTCCCCGTGGGTGGGTTGCCACAGATTATCTGTCGGGACGTAGCGTTAATGTGGGTTTCAACGGCAACTGCTCCCGGCAAGTGTCTTTTCCGGGAGACAATTGTGCAGGAGGTCCTGCTGAGCCTGTCCCGCCCATTTTGAGACCCATCTCTGTCGGCAGTGGTGCTTACATCGTTGCTGTTCCGGGTAGAAATCCTGTAGATTTGGTTCAAGTTCGCCGAATCGTGCCCAATGCTTATTTTGATCGGGCGAGAGAAGGTAGCTTTATCAATGCAGGCGGCTATTCGAGCTTTGATGCGGCAAATTCCTTGACCTATTTCCTGAGAAACAACAACTTAAATGCGCGAGTGATCTACGGACGGTAGAAACAAATGACAGGCGGCAGATAGTCAAAGGTTGGACTCTTTCTAACATAACCCTGTCGCCTAATTTTGCGCGATCGCATCAGATCACCAGCCCTAGCTCTACACTAGATGGAGGTAGGGCATTGGTTGTTTTACCCAGAATCTATTTGATGTTCATCTTGATACTTATTTTCCTATGACTGTTCAGTCCACTGAATTGGAAGCCCAGTTAGAAGCCATCCGTCTCGAAGCTCAACAAGCATTGGTTGAAGCCAGTTCGCTTGACCAGTTGGAGCAGTTACGGGTGAAATATTTAGGCAAAAAGGGTCCAATTCCCCTCGTTTTAGGCGGCATGGGTAAGCTTGATCCCAGCGATCGCCCCCGCATTGGTGCCCGTGCCAATGAAGTAAAAGAAGCGATTCAGGCAGAATTGGATCAGCGCCGCACGGTTTTGCAGCAAGCCAAACTCCAGGCACAGTTAGAAACAGAAACCTTAGATGTGACCATGCCG
>JBBSCL010000404.1:0-4099 GCA_038250345.1 Leptolyngbyales cyanobacterium | reverse complement strand
TCGTTATGCGGCTTCATTCTCTTACAAGAGCAGTCTCTAAAGATTTCTATAGTTACAGCTAGGAAGTGTGTGTAATGCAAAGCGATCGCTGATCTGGTAGGTTGGGTTGAAGCATAAAACCCAACCTCTATAGATTTTCGTTCTTCATTCCAAAAACTTCACTCCGGGTTTTGCTTGCGGTTCTATTTCAAACCCTCTCTTCTTCCCAAGCCTACTGCTACTAAACCGCTCAAATGTAACCGCTTCCAAAATCCATGCCGCGATCGCACTTTAGCATCCATGCTTGGGAAATGAGGAGGGGCGATTCGGTTGTTTAGGGCGATCGCTCCTGTTCTTGCCAGAGTGGAAACGAGAGGGGCGATCGCCCCTGAGAAGTCAACGATCGCTAGCTTGGTGGAATGCGTTAACAAAAAGCGATTGCGGTTATGACTCATACAAAAAACGACTTGGTAGTTGTCTACAGCGTCACTGAGCGATCGCCGTCTGCCGTCGTCATACCATTTTTCCAAAGCTCATACTCACTTAAATCAATATCTTCATTCCACACAATTCCATAGCCACTCTGCTCAACCTTAAAATTCTTGAAAAAGGCAGGTTGGCGAAGTGGAGCAAACACAGGATTGTCTAGAAGATGGAGAATATTGTATTGCTTGACTTCTTGATTTGTAAATTTAATGATCAAGGTGTGATCGTCAATTGCCTTCACCTTGAGAATTCGAGGGCATTTCATATCACTTTCACTCTACTTTAGAGGCGGTAGTTTACGAAACTCTTGAGTATTCCACATCTGCAAAAGATCTTGTTGGTATAAAACTGCCCATTCAAGAACTAATGTTTGAGCACGACCTGGCAGATCCCCTTCAATAATTTCCAGCGATTCGATACTCACTAATGCATTATGCTCACCATAGATCGCATGGAAATCAGGCGGAGGATAGTCTCCAAAAAACACCTTGATCACAATCCCATAAAACCTTGAAACCTCTGGCATATTTCGCTCAAGCACGACTATTTACTTACCTTCATTCTATCAAGGGCTACTCTGTGATAGAAGCGATCGCTGATCTTGTCGGTTGGGTTATTTAACCTTTGACACTAGGAACGCTCGTTGTCTCCTTCACTCGGCGATTATTTACAGTCGTCAGCTACTCAAACCTTATCTTCTGACGCGATCGCTCCAGTCCTTGCATAGCAAAACCCGGACAGGTGATCGCCTCCATTTATGCGATCGCAACTGCACAGAGAAGGACTAGCGCGTTACTTGACGCGATCGACCTGACCCTTAGAAAAATCAACGTGTTATTCACTGCGATCGTCATCCCACAGAGCAACATCGTGACGTTACTTGAAGTGATCGTCGCGTTACTTAATACAATCATCGCGTTACTAAGCAACCTCGTGACATTACTCGATCTAATCACGACGTTACTCAGTAACATCGTCGCATTCATAATAAACTCTTATGTTGATCTAAGTAAAAGATAAACGTTACTCAGTAATGTCGTGATCATCCTTTGTACGATGACACTCCTATCGAGTAACATCGTCGCCTTCATGCACGTGGGGATGTCGGCTCGCTCAGCCATCCAGGTTTACCCTTCAAGGAGTGCGATCGCATTCAGGTTTCAGCTGCGATCGCACTTCAGCGTTGCTGTTTGGGGCATTAGAAGGGGCGATCTGTGGTGGGCGATCGCTCCTATACTTGTGAGAGTGGGAATCAGAGGGGCGATCGTAGAGGATGGAACAGTAGGGGCGATCGCTCCTGCGAATCTCATGTTGTCGGGGAGAAATCAGTAATGGGTTTTAGGCTCACGTTACTAGCGATCGCGCCCCTTGCTTATTGATGAACGTTTTCAAGCATCAGACGTTTCAACCTTCCCAGTGCTATTAGTCTCCGTTCCAAAACCAGTTATGATCTAGGTGTAAAGGATACAAACGCTTTTGACGGGGGGCAGCCATGACGATGGAATCGATGGCAGCAGCAACAGTGCCGCCAGATCCTAAGTCAATGCTAGTTGTAGAGCTTTTGTCAGCACGTCTGGGAGTGGATGTGTCAAAGATTGTGGCGTTGTGCGATCGTTACCATATTGTGGAGTTTGGGTTATTTGGATCGGTATTGCGGGATGATTTTCGGTTGGCAGGCAGCAATCCTAGTGATGTCGATACGCTGGTAGTATTTGAACCAGATTATCGCCTTTCCTGGCAAACCTGGCGGACTTTGCAGGAGAGTCTAGAGCAGTTGTTTGGGCGAAAGGTCGATGTGGTACGGAAAGAGCTTTTAACCAATCCTTACCGTCGAGCCGAAATTTTAAGCACCTACCGCGTGGTTTATGCAAAGTCTTGATCGAGACGCAGCAGCGCTTTGGGACATGGCTGAGGCAATCCGGGAAATGCAGCAGTTTATGGCTGGCGTGTCCGAGGCGGAATATCTGGAGACACTGTGGTTGCGACGTGTCATTGAGCGCAATTTTGAGCTTTTAGGTGAGGCTGCTCGACGGGTTTCAACACAGTTTCAGCAAGTGCATCCTGAGGTAGATTGGCGTAATCTAGTTGGGTTGCGAAATATTATTGCCCATCGGTACGAGCAGGTTGATCATGAGATTCTTTGGGATATCATCAATACAGTTTTGCCAGAGGTTTTGGCGATTGTAGAGCGTTTGTTGCCTGAATCGCCGGATCGATTGTCCTAAATTCCCCATCACACTGTTGAATGTAACCCAATTTCTGCTGAAACCAAGCGTTTCAATCCGCGATCGCCTTCAGAATCCAGGCTGCGATCGCACTTCAGCGTTCATGTTTGGGACATTAGAAGGGGCGATCGGTTTTGCGGGGCGATCGCCTGCATCACGGCATCACGATTGCTTGGACTCAACTGAGTGCTGATGGGTGTATTGGGCATCGGAAAAAACTCCTCATGGAATTACAATTTGGATGTTTCTAAGGTTCCCATTTGCCCCAGTTCAGACCGATGGCGCGTTAATCCGATCGTGCGTCCGATCGATGGGACTGATACACCCTGAGCTGTGCCCGCAATTGAGCGATTTCCTGAGCCATATCGAGCACCATTGCAGCTCCAACTAAATTCAGCCCCAAATCTTGGCGCAACCGCTGAATCTGGGCAATGCGAGCAAGTTCGCGGGCGTGTAGCATTGAGTCGATCGCTTCAATGACTCCTAACTCAACATAAACCTCTACTACCGTCAGCGAAGTTTCGGTGATGATGGCAGCCGCTTCAAAGGTGTAGAGTGATTCACCGTCGGTTGAAACGACGGTTTTTGCAAGGCTAAAGCTCATAATTTCATCTCCTCTAACGGGGCACGCGGATTGAAACTCGCATTTGCCTGAATTTTTGCGTAGCATGATTGCTCGATCGCACTCAATTCTTGTGGTGTCACGATTTGCAGTTTGGCTAACAAGTCGCCGCGTCCCCCTTTAGGCAACGTCCAGCCTTTGCCGCGCAGTCTGAGCGCTTGACCCGATCGTGTGCCTTTGGGCACTTTCATCGTCACGCTACCATCGGGAGTCGGCACACTAATTTCAGCGCCTAAAACCGCTTCATCGGGGCGAATGGGCATATCGCAAACAAGGTTGTCGCCCTCAAAACGCCAGAAGGCATGGGGCAATACCTCGATCGTGAGATACAAATCACCGCGTTGTTGCGAGAACGGACTGGGGCGACCTTTCCCTTTCAGGCGAATGCGACTGCCTGGTTTAGCGCCTGCGGGAATACGAACATTGAGCGTCTCATCATCCCACTGCAAGCACTTTTGCACACCGTGAAACGCTTCCGAGAAGGAGAGCGCGATCGCGGCTTCGGTGTCGGGTGCGGGAGCCTGGGAGCGAAAACCATCGGTTCCAGTGGCGCGGGTACGGTGGCGCGATCGACCGTTGATACCACCCAGCAAATCGTTGATAAACGCATCAAAGTCTTCATACTGATCAAAGCCTTGAGTCCCAACATTCGTGCCTGTGGGTGCTGGCGCTTCACTGTAACCAGGATGGTTCCAATGTTGACCAAATTGGTCATACTTCTGCCGCGTTTCGGGATCAGAGAGGACTTCATTCGCCGCGTTCAGGTCTTTGAACTTCGTCTCTGCCT
>JBBSCL010000403.1:0-4104 GCA_038250345.1 Leptolyngbyales cyanobacterium | reverse complement strand
TGGCGGTGGTGGCGCTCAAAAAAGTCGAATCTGGACTGAGGATGCTTTTAGTTTGTTGCCTGCGAATGATTTACTAGGCGATCGCACTCTCAACGGGGTCTACGAAAATGGCACCATGCGCCTACGTCGGGCAGATGATGACAAAGACAAAGCATCGACATCACTAAACACCAGTGAATACATCAAACCAGGAGTCCATTTTCTGGATGTTGTCACGCTCAAAGATATCACTGCTGATGAGTTACGGTATGTGCTTGGTAATATTCTACTAACCAGCCGCTATGGTGCCGTCTCTAGCCGAGTAGGACGGATGGAGAATCAGATTCTCGGTATGTTTGGTGGCATTGCTGAATTACCGAGTTCACTTGAATTGGTGCAATCTATCCATGATTTGATGTCTACTCGTGAAGAACTGTTGGAGCATCCGCTTAACAAAGACACATTGATTAACCACGTTCAGACTGTAATTGGGGCTTGGAAGAATCGGCGAGGGATTTCTGTGAAACTTTCTGAAGATGAATTACAAGCTCTCATTTCTGATGTTGATCAGCAATGGTCGCCTGATGAGCAAGAAACATTTCTGAAGCGATTGGATCAGTCCTACGAAACTTTCCGTCACCCCCCTGCGACGGAAATTAAAAAAACGAAAGGTAAAGGTAAAAATGCAAAGGCTGCCGAGGCAGAGGTGTAGGAATGGCAACAACTCAACAACTTGATTTGCTGCCACCTCAAGAGTTGCCCCAGCCAACATTCCAGCAAGCACGACTGATTGAGTTGTGGTGTGCAGAACCCGTGTTCTTTGCCTCTAGAGAAATCTCTGACTGCTACTACACAGAAGGCGTGATCGGTAACTATGCCCTTGCGTATGCATTGGACTGGGTTAGCTCTCCTTATCGTTTGGTCGGGCAGGCAACAGGCAGACCAAGATACCTGGAAGATTTAGCGCCGATCGCCCAAAACGCGTACATTCTTCCAGCCTGGGCACCGAAAGGACAGGTATCGTTTCGGTTTGAACGGTTCAATGCACTGTCGGATGCTTACTGGTACGCCATGACAAATAATCGTGTGGCAACTGCCCGTGAAGACTTACCCGAATACCGACGGCTGCAAAAGGAAAAAGGACAGGATAAGCCAAAGCATCGATCGTTCAGCCCTAGTAATTTTCCACAAACTGGACGCTTACGCATGATTGACCGAGGCAATCGCTTTCAGACATTGGTCTTTGGCGATCGTGAACTACCCGAATATTTTCGGATTGGTAAGTTTAGAAGTAAAGTACGGCTTTCTGTTCTCCAACAGTTTCCATTAGTAGCTCTGCCAGTTGGTGACTACACTAGCCAAGCTTTGCTTAACTCGGCTGATTTACCATCTGGCTTAACACTCCTGGCATTTGATTTGATTTCTATTCCCCCTGTCTCGCTGGTCAAAAATCTTCGCTTTCACGGTGCTGCATGGCAAATGGGCGATTTTATTGTTCCAGCAAACTCACAATTCTGTGGAGGACGGCTTGCCAATGGCGCATAAGAAATTAAGCATTGCGTTGGAAGCTAAGAACATTGCTGCTTGTGTTGATCCTCCTCCGCAACTCGCTTGCCTGGGTCAGGCTTTGCAACATCAGGTCGATGTTTTTCAGAAAGCTCGTGATCACGATATTATTCTTGACTTGGCTCCCACAGGAACAGGTAAAACGAAAGCCGCTTTCACCGTTCTCCTTCATGAACACAATCGCAATCAGAATGCTGTTTACATTGCTCCGACCAATGCTCTTGTGGAACAACAGAAGCAAGCGGCTGAAGAGTTTGTGAGTAGAGCAGGTTTACCTCACTTTGTCATTGCAGCTTCTGCAAAAGAGGTAAAAACCTGGTCAAACGATAAGGTGGGAGTACGTCCAGGAGAGAAGATTTACAACCTGCTGAGAAATCCCGCCACGATCTTTCCGGAAGTAGGGGCAAATCGCCCTGTTTTACTGGTAACAAATCCTGACATTTTCTACTACGCTACATTCTTTGCTTACCAACGGTTAGATCGAGTCAATATTGCCAGCCAGTTCTATAGCTCGTTTGCGACAGTGATATTCGACGAATTTCACCTGTATGATGCTAAACAACTGGTTGGATTACTGTTCTACTTAGCACTTTCCCATGAGTTTGGATTCTTCAACAATGGTCGTCGAGCTATTTTATTAACGGCAACGCCTGAACCTGCCTGTGATGCTGCACTCACTAGCCTGAAAAATCAGGGTGTCAAGATAGCTCTCGTGAATGGAGAAACCAGCACAACGCATCTTTTACCCTCTCAAACAAAAGTCAATCTAGAATTACGCCCCCAGCCTGACTCCGATCAGTTTTTAGCAGAGTTAAGAGATGAAGTTGTCCAGCGATTTCAATCGAAACCAGATCAATATGGTGCAGTCATTCTAGATTCGCTGTATCAGATTAATCGACTCTCAACTGAGCTTAAAAAGAAGGGGTTGGCAGATGAATTTGGACGCATTACAGGACCATCTCCTTTAGTTGATCGTCAACGAGCAATCCAATGTCCAATTATTTTGGCAACCAGTACAGTCGATGTTGGATTTAATTTTGAGCGAAATCCTGCACCGCATCGCCAAACTTTAGATTGGATCATTTTCGCTGCCCGCGATCGCGCCTCGTTCTGGCAACGTATTGGGCGAGTTGGGCGAGTTTTGGGCAGACAACAAACAGATTTGCCTTCGGACGCGATCGCCTATCTTTCTACAAAAGCTTGGGAAGAAGGGTTAGGTTCACTGGATTGTGCGGGGGGACGAGAAGCACTTCAACAGCAACTGGCTGACGTTTCTTGTCTTGATACACCCTTTCTCAGTATCTATTGGCAATCTGAGGCTTTCTTGGAAATTGCTCGTCCTCTCCTAAAGCTAGAAGAAATGATGCAAGGATTAGCTCAAAGCGAGTTAGTTTCTAAGTTGTACAACACATTGAAAGTGGTTTTAGGTGGAAAACGAGATTGGGCTTACTATCGAAAACGAATGCAAGCTTTAGATGCAGCAGAGAAGATCGCTACTTCAAAGGGAAAAGACCTTGCGAATGATCCGCTCAAATTTGTTAAAGGTAAAGCCAGGTGGGAGCTTGTAACAACCTTTCTTAAGGTAGAGTGCCCAGAAGAGTGGGCTGATTTTCAAGCAGAACGATCAACATTTCAACAGTACGAAGAAGCTTTCAAAAACAATTCTGAGGCGGCAGATGCTTTAAAGAAATTCTGCAAGTCTTTCAGCACTAGTTACGCGCCCTTATTTGGATTTCGTTCTAGCCTATTCGAGAGTCTTGGTGTCAAAGATCCAAAAGGATTTGTTCTGGATTTATCAGAGGAAACCGTGATGGATCCAATTCATCTTTTGCGTTACTACGAATTTGCTGCCGATGGTGAGGCAACTGAAATTACCGAACGTGCTGAAGCACCCTACCAAATCAGTTTTCGTCTACGCTATCGCGGCGATCGCCTAACTTTTCTAGCGACTCAAATGAATAAGCTCAAAGCATTTGAAAATTGCCGCATTGAACGGAGAAGAGATAATGCGATCGCGCCAACCACCCTAGTTAATAAATTAGAGAAAGAATTAATACCAGGAGTCATCATTTGTCGAATCAAAAATGCTCCTGCCTACTACCATCTATTGAAGGAGAGAATTGCAGCATATCCAATCACAGTTAATGGCAACGATTTTGAAAAGGAATACGTTTTTTTACCTGGATTATCAGGAATTCTAGCTCTTGCATTATATGGTGTCAGGCTTCGCTTACCAGATAACGAGGAGTTCTTGATTTTCTAAAATCCCAAAATCTTCTAGCATCAACATGCAATCCTATGCCCTACAGTCTCGTGCTTAACTTGGTGCCCCGATCGCCCATCCCTCAGGCTCATCTCAGTGGTCGCCATCTTCATGCCTTATTTCTTGATCTGGTGCAATCCGTTGACCCAGCGTTGGCGATCGCCTTGCACCAACAGCAGTCAGACAAAGCATTTACGCTTAGTCCTTTGCAAGTGGGTAACCGTCAAGGAACCGCCCTTCAGTGGCAGCACGATCGCTCTATTTCCGCTGGAACACCCTGCTGGTGGCGTATTTCT
>JBBSCL010000402.1:0-4106 GCA_038250345.1 Leptolyngbyales cyanobacterium | reverse complement strand
TGAAACAAAATCGGATAGAGCAACTGCTGAGTCAACAGTTCGATGGAGAAAAAGCTGTGGGTAGTGGCAATCAGGGCTGCCACGATGAAAGAGATGGGCAAATCAGACCAGATGCGGGGGTTAAGCGTACCCGGAGCCAAGAAAAGCGCCAATAAAAAAACTGGAATGCAGAACAGCCAAAGGCTACCCGCGATCGCCATGCCCCACCAAGGCAAATTAATCACGCGCTGTCGGGCTTTGAGCAGGCGATCGGCTGAAATCGGTTGATTGTGCAGCAGCTTTTGGCAAGGGCGACGCAGAACCAAGACTGTCCAAATCCACAAGGCTGCTCCCACGGGGTAAACCACTGCATTAAACACCACCACGGTGCCTAAAAACACCGACAGTTGCTCGGCGCTCAACAACGGGCGAACGTAGGTGAAGTTGTACCAAATGTTAAAGGCACTGCCCAGCAACTGAGCCATGCTGGGCGCACCAATCACTAGGGCTAATCGTCGCCCCAAGGGGTCGTACCAAGCGGCTTGAGGCGTGCTTCCCGTGAGGGAGCCGCTGTGCGCGATCGCTGGCTCAATTCCCATATTGTCCCCCACTGTATGCATTCCTCAAACAGATCAAAGAATTTCAGCCTGTTTCAGGAAATTTCCTGGTTCATTTACACCCTAGCTTCTCCAATCCATCACCTGCTATAGGTAAGGTAGGTTGAGATAAACTGCATCAAGCTATTGTTTAGAGAGAACGGAGCGATCGAGATGCAGCTAAAACACGCGACCAATTTGCACAAGGGTTTGACTACGATATTTGTGCTGGGGTTAATGGTGGCATATCAAAATTTTACGTTGGGTGCGTGGGTCTATCTAGCGCTGCATGGCACTTATGGCATTCTTTGGCTGCTCAAAGACCGGATTTATCCCGACAGGCAGTGGGAACAGAAAATAACTCTGGGTATGGGGATGGTTACCTTTTTGTTGTTGGGGCTGTATTGGGTTGCGCCGTTTTTATTGATTCGCTCCGGGGTGGTGCCGCCTTTGCCGTTGGTTGCTGGGGCGATCGCCTGTAATATTGTGGGAGTCTTTTTGCATTACACTAGCGATGCTCAAAAGCACTACACCTTGAAATATAAGCCTGGATTGATTACGGAAGGTTTTTTTGCAAAGTGTCGCAATACCAACTACTTGGGCGAAATTTTGATCTACAGTTCCTTTGCATTGCTAGCCTGTCATTGGTTGCCGTGGCTGATTTTGTCAGCGTTTGTCAGCATTATTTTTGTGCCCAATATGCGAAAGAAAGATCAATCCCTGGCGCGGTATCCAGAGTTTGCTAGCTATCAGGCGCAGTCTGGATTAATTCTGCCAAAGCTTTTTGGTTTAGGTGCGTCGTCTAATTCAACTAGGGCAGAGGCTCAGTCTTCGTCAGAGCTTTAATCTAGCCTTTTCGTCTCACTGCTTTTATCTCCAGGACTTACGCAGATGAATTGGAATTCGCCAATTCTGGGGGAGCAAGAAAATCAAAGTCCCCCAGAATTGGGGGATTTAGGGGGCAAGTGCGTAAGTCCTAATCTCTATACTTTTGCCAAACATTGCTGATTATTAACGTGATTTTAGAGTCACATTAATAAAATCTTCGTTGTCATTTATCCTGCTACTAACAACACTGGATAATTTAGTCGTTATTTTAGGATTGATTTGTGCTGCACCCTTTGCGATCGCATTCTGAACGAATTCGCTTTCCTCTTTGGCTGAAGTGGCTGCTGGTTTTTTTGCTAGCGCTTGGAGTGGTATTTCGCTTCGTTAATTTGAACCACAAAGTTTACTGGCACGATGAAACCTATACGTCCTTGCGGGCAGCAGGCTATACACGGGGTGAAATTGACGAGGAGCTATTTCAAAATCGGGTGATTGATGCTAGCGAGTTGCAAAAATTTCAGCGGATTAAGCCAGGAAGTACGCCGCTGGATACGCTGCGATCGCTGGCAGTGGAAGATCCTCAGCATCCGCCGCTGTATTTTTTGATGACGCGGTTTTGGATGCAAGCCTTGGGAGCGCCCTTAGAGTGGATATTTCGTAGCCCGTTAACCGTGACGCGATCGCTGCCTGCGTTGATTAGCCTGCTGTCACTGCCTGCCATGTATGCGCTTGCTTGGGAACTGTTCGCCTCTCATGAGATTGCATTACTGGCAACAACTTTGTTGGCGCTGTCGCCCTTTGATGTTTTGTTTGCCCAAACCGCGCGGCAATATAGCTTACTCACGCTCATGGTTGTGGTTAGCAGCTATTTGTTGCTCCGAGCATTGCGTTTGACGTACGCCCCACCCTCTAACTATTCGCATCATTATCGCAAACCGCCGCCGCTGTGG
The DNA here is from genome assembly GCA_038250345.1 of Leptolyngbyales cyanobacterium. Taxonomy (GTDB): domain Bacteria; phylum Cyanobacteriota; class Cyanobacteriia; order Leptolyngbyales; family Leptolyngbyaceae; genus ULC077BIN1. Next base: position 1,753 of record JBBSCL010000402.1, on the reverse strand, counting down.
CATTGTTGGGCGCTCTATGCTGGCTCTGCCACAATTGGGCTGTATACCCATCCATTTTTTGGCTTAACCTTGATAGGTCATGCGGCTTATGTAGGATTGAATGCATGGGTTGCTCAGAGTGCAGGCTCACCACTCAAAAACACTTTGACGGGATTTGCAGGCGCGATCGCCGGAGCAATCATTCTCTATCTGCCGTGGCTAGTGGTGATGATCGTCAATGCCCAACGTGCCTTTGCCACCACCGATTGGACGCAATTTTCCCCCGGCATTGATTACCTGCTGAAACTGTGGACACTCAGCTTCACTGCTCTGTTTTTCGACCTGGATTTTGGCTTCGACAATCCCTGGACTTACCTAGCACGGATTCCGGTGCTGTTTTTAATCTTCGTATCGCTATACAGTCTTTGCCGAAAGACTCGTCCGACAACTTGGCTATTTGTGTTGACCTCTATTCTGGTGCCGTTTTTGCTCCTGGCAATTCCAGATGTGGTGTTAGGCAACAAACGCTCTGCGGTCAGCCGCTATCTCATTTCCAGCTTTCCGGGAGTGCAGCTTGCAGTAGCTTACTTTTTGGCAACCAAGCTGTCGATGAAAACGTTGTACTCTGGGCGATCGCAGCAGCAACTTGCGCCCCCAACTGCCTACACGTTGCGCCCCAACCTTTACACGCCGCTCGTCCCTTTTCTGTGGCGTGGCACCCTGGCTGTTTTGCTCGCTGGCAGTCTGATTTCGTTAACAGTAAGCGCCCTGGCTGATAGCTGGTGGAATAAAGACTTGAGCTATGCCAACAACAAAACTGCTGATGTAATGAATCAAACGCCTACGCCAATCGTCATTAGTGATATTGGAGACGACTTTACAAATACGGGCGATCTGATTTCTCTTAGCTATCGATTGAATAAACCCGTTGGCTTTCTATTAGTAAAAGATCCAGACTTTATAAGTACGCCTGAGTTTAGAGCCGCGCTTCAAGGAAACAGCGCGATCGCGTTTCGCCCGTCTAGAAACCTATTAGCAAAGCTTGAACAAATCTACGGCAAGTTATCGAGTGCGCTTACCATAGAGAAACTCTGGAAAATACCTCCCTTAGACTCTATTCCTGAGAAAGAAGCCGCCAAAAGCAAAAGAAATGTTAAGTAAAACTTTTATGAAAGTTTAGAGAACTCTTCAGATCTAAAAAATCACCTGGTTGCCAATATTGCAATATAGCTACTATGCACTTCTACAAAGACTTTGCAGCCTCAAACATACGAACGATAGGATTGGCTCCTAGCCGATGAAGTGTTAGCAAAATCCACTTTAGAAGTGTAAACAAATTCCCAATATTGTAAAGTTATTCAACGAACTCTTATTTTTATTTGGTAATTCCCTATACTTAATTTCATTAAACCCCCGGTGTGGGGATCACATTTAGTATTTCAAAAATTCAATTCACTTTATTTTTTAGGAGGAAGACATGGCTCTCTCTCACAGCCCAAGCTCGGGTAATTTTTACGCATTTTTAATGATCAAAAGTTTTCTAATTTGGACATTTACATTATCCGTTTGTTTGCTAATTGCCGGATTTCCTCTCGTTATTTTGATGGTTGTTGTTGGCTCATTGCTCGCAGTAATCTTGCAATCTGTGATTCCAATGAGTTCTGTACTCGTCGTTGCGGGTGGCATTATTGGTTTCAACATTTTTGGAGTCATGCTGGGTGCTGCCATGCTGACGCTGCGGGGCGTTCATCCTGATCAAGTGACTTGGTTGCGC
>JBBSCL010000401.1:0-4146 GCA_038250345.1 Leptolyngbyales cyanobacterium | reverse complement strand
TTTGGGGTGGAGTTTGTGCAGACGAACCCAACGGTGAATGCAACCGCGACGGATGCCGCTGTGCAGGGCTTTTTGGATCGGCTGTGGCGGGGCGATACGCAGCAGGTGAAACAGGCTCAGGGGGGGCTGAATGCGTTCTTTGCGGGGATGGAAACAGAAGCAGAACGAATCAAGGGACTGGAGTTCGCTGGCAGGCTGATTGATGCGGCGGAGTTATTGCAAGGTGAAGGGTTACAAACTCAGAAGCATGATGCAGTCTTTCTGGATGCGCTGGTTGAATTAGGAGGCGTTTATGCTGCTCTCAATCCTCAACCTTCTGTGGGAGTAGAAGATCCACAACTCTTTCTGAACACACTTTGGCAAGGGCAGAGTGTGCAGACAATTCAAACGGGTGCTACACAGATGCCTGAATTTTTCACAGGGTTTGATACACGGGACGAGCAGCTTTATCTACTTAGCTCTGAGCGTAAGATTCTAGAAGCGAATCTACAAGTAACAAAAACATCAAAACTGCCATTTGATTCTCAAGCTCTAAGTTCGATTATCGAATCTGGAAAATCCTATACCTCGGAATCCCTTACAACCTTAGATCCATTTCCAAACATATATGCCTCGGCAGGCAATTTATATGTAGACAATCAGGTAAAAGCTGGGTTTGGAATTGAGCGGTTAGATTTTTCGTCTGCTGCCGTAGCTGCTTTAACTAGAGCACTTATAGATGCATATTCTGAAGACACCTCCCTACCAACATTGTTCAGTGGCTTTCTATTATCAGTTCCAGATGTGGAGCCTTCGATGATAGCTACTGTTAATTCAGTTGCTCTGAATTACTCAGCCCTTACCTTTGACAAGGTCGATACTTGGAGTGCAGAAGAAAGACGAAAGGAACTAAACCAATTAGTAAATTTAATCAAAAGCTCTGACGACCCTGTAGACATGGCTAATTTCCTGAACATTTTATTTCAGGGTCTTAACGATAACTATGATAATAAGATATCACAAGGATTAGCTACTCTCAAACCAGAAGCATTGATTGAATTATTGAATTCAGCTCCAGCAGCACTTAAGTCTTTATCGAATTTTGCACAAAATCGAGATAAATTGACCACTTTATTTAATGCAATTCCTTACAATTCGGACACCTCTAATTTCGCTGCCGTTGGGTCTCTTACTGGTTCAATTGAAGAGTTATTTGGTCTATTGCCATCAACTACTCTTCTTGCCAGGAATATTAATTCTAAGGTGTTGACATTTGTTGAGCTTTTATCAAAAGTTTCTAAAGACCATATCTTTGGAGATCCAAAAGATCCAACTATTCGCGATTATGCATCTGAAAGTATTCCTTTGCTACTTATAGAAGCCAAGAGACAAGGTGTCCGAGATCCAGCGCAAGTTGCTTACATTTTGGCTAGTGTTCAAAAGGAGTCTGGATTTGGTGGAACTATGATTGAATATAAGAATCGTCCAATTGGAGGCAGAGATCAAGAAATTTTTCTTGTCAATCCTGCTGCAAGGGATAATCCAAACACACCTGAAGTAGAAGGGTATACTACTACACAGTATCAGAGAGAATATGATGATTTTGAATCTGAATATGGACTAAACGGTCGAAATAAACAAGCAGGTAATAATTCTGTGGGGGATGGATTCAAATATCGAGGAATGGGTTACATTCAGCTGACTGGGCGTAGTAATTATGATGCATTTGGTGTAAATCCACTTGGTAAAAATACACCAAATAGTATTCTTCAACCAGAAGTTAGCGCACGAGTGGCGGTTAAAGGCATGAAAGAAGGTAAGTTCGCAGGTAGTGGAGGGTTATCCTCTTACATTACAAGCAATAGTGAAACCAGAAAAGAGGATTTGTTTGTATCTGGTGATTTGAGCACGCCGTTTATCAGGGCAAGGCGAATTGTTAATGGTGGACAGGTTAATGGGTACTTTAGCGAGCCGAAGTATAAAGAGGCAGTTGATGAAATAGCTCAAAATGCTCTAAAATATTGGGAGTTACTGCGTCAGCAAAAATTTGATTGACAATTTCAGCCTTAACACTCGCACAAACTTTTTGAGACTTTTCAAATAGATTAAAGACATACAAATGCATAATAGTAGTTCTAGGCTGCATGATTCAAGGGATGGAGTCAATTAAAATAATAGCTGGAACCTTAATATGGAGAGAATGAGGCAAGTTAAGTGTTTTTCTGGTGAATTAATGTCACGCAGTTCGTTAATCCATCTCCCTTTAATTACATTATGGGCTTTCACTACGGTTGGATGCTCGAATGTTCAATCGAATCAAACTCAGCCTTCTTCGAAACTAAATCAATCTCTAAGTTCTCCTGAAGTAGCTTATATTCGCTCAGAAGCTCATGAACCAAAGCTAGAAGGCATTCCCCTTTCTTGCCGAGTGGCTTACATTAAGGCAATTGCTCGAACATTCAAGGCAGAAGACGAGACATCTTTTACTAGAACTCGGCAGCATTATGATTTAGAAACTATCCGAATCGCTAATGCCTTTGTCGAAGCTGGTTGGTATGAAGAAGGGCTGAAATCATTTGAACCAGGAAGTTACGGCTGGGGGGAAATCGCTCAGGCATATGCTGCGAAAGGGGAATTGTCAAGAGTGATCCAGTTACTCAATGCCACTGCTTCCAAACTTCAGCCTGAGTTCAGACAAAGCATTCTGGCAGAACTGTACGTGGCAGCAAACAATCCGAAGCAGGCTATAGAGAAAATTCAGTTAAAGCAATCAGCGAGAGATTTTAGCAAAGCTGAATTACTGATCAAGATTGCCGCACTATTTGCTCAAGCACAACAGTTTACTGAATCTGGAAAAACTCTTGCTAAAGCGATGTCTTTAGTTCCGCCTGAAGTAAGCTACGTTTTGCTGCCGCAAGCAGCACAGAGCTTTGCGGAGGTTGGTCAGTTTGAACAAGCTCTTCAATTTGTCTATAAGCTCAGTAGCGTTGACAGTAGGAACTTTCAACATTCTGGTAGACAAGAGCAAATGGTAGGGGATGCGCTTGTGAAGGTCGCCCAAGCCTACAGCAAGCAAGGATACAGTAAGCAAGCAAACGCACTCTTGCCTAGGGTTGAGAAAATTAACCTTAAGTTACTGGAGCAACAACGCCAGATCGACATAGCACTTAATGGCTCTCCACCTAGTACTCCATCTCAAATAGTGTTTAGTGGAAGTTTGGCGAGCAATACTATTCTGACCTATGCAGATATAGGTGAATTTCAAAAGGCAGTTAAACTCAGCATGACTTATTTTGAAAAGGAGAAAGCATTTCGGTCTATGCTGTTGCTGAAAATTGGTAAACGGGCTTGGGAAGTACATGAGAAAGAATTAGGCATAAAGCTGATGAACCAAGCTCTCAATTTATTTGAATCAAGCGATGAAAATAATAGTCCCTATAGACTTTTAGAAATAGCTGAAAATTATCGAGAGACTGGGCGACTCAAGCAGGCAAAGCTACTTGTAGACAAAGCTTTTTCTCTAGTCAAGCCTATAAAATCTATTACACCATCTGATGAAGTAAACGGTAGCGAAGAGCTGCTGTTCCTAATTCTAAGAAACTACGCTGTGTTAGCGGAGTATTCTCAAGCATTAGCTACTGCTCAAGCTGAAGTCGATCCACCAGAGCGAGAGCGCCTCATTAATTTGGTTCAATGTGCATCTCGGTAATAAAGCACAACTGACTGAATATGTAAGTTGCGCTAGTCTTCCGCAATACATCAACTTATCTAGTTGGGAATACTTCAGAGGATGCCTTGCGTCCTCCTTCCTATGTCCACTTCCATCTCTCTCATCACGACCACTTACAACCGCGCCCAGTATCTCCCCTTCACCCTCGACAGCCTCCTGGCGCAAACCCACCCCCACTTCGAGTTACTCATCTGGGACGACGGCTCCACCGACGACACCCTTGACATTGCCTATCAGTACGCCCAACGCGACCCCCGCATCCGCGTCATTGCCGCCCCTCATCAAGGGCTTGCTCCCTCCCTGCAAGGAGCGATCGCCGCCACTACTGGCACCTACCTGGGCTGGATCGACAGCGACGACCTGTTAGCCCCAACCGCGATCGCTGCCACCGCCGCCATTCTCGACACCCATCCCCACGTCGGACTCGTCTACACCAA
>JBBSCL010000400.1:0-4149 GCA_038250345.1 Leptolyngbyales cyanobacterium | reverse complement strand
CGATGATTGGCGGGGTTCCAGCGCGGCTCATTAAAGAGAATTATGATTGGCGCTCAAAGCAACTGATTGAAAATCCTTAAAATAGGAATATTAAGTGATTTTTTAAGTGTAATGAACGAATCAATGATTTCTGGGCTATTGGAAGCACTAAAAAATTCGGATGAAACTGTTCGCGATCGCGCAACCCGCGAACTGTGGCAAATTTGGTTTGAGCAAAAAGGGGTTATTGGGCTAGAAATGCTGCGGCGCGCCCAGGTTTTTTTAGACATGCGTGATTTTGATCAAGCAGAAGATTTGCTGACAATATTGGTAGCCCAGCAGCCCGATTTTGCTGAAGCTTGGAATCGTCGCGCTGTGCTTCACTACATTCAAGGAAATTACCAAGCCGCGATCGCGGACTGCGAAACCGTGATTCAGCTTAACCCCATTCACTTTGGCGCACTCCACGGTTTGGGAATTTGCCACATGGCGATCGAAAACTATACATCGGCTGTTAAAGCCTTCCGACAAGCCTTGACGGTACAGCCCTATTGTTTAGAACATCAACGCTTGATTTTGGAATGCATTGCCAAACTCTCCTAAAAAAGATTAATTGCCTGAGACTGACTGACTGCTTGATGCACATACTAAATTCAGTGACTTAGATCACTGAGTATCCAGACCTTAATCACGCATCGGTTTAAGCAGTTGGAAGACAATAGCCATGTGGAGTTCTGTAAATAATCATGAATCATATCAGCATGATCCGAAGGTTGGTTGAAGAAGCCCTTCATGTCAAGAGGCTAACTTGTAATATTGAAAACGAAATTAATCATGAACTGACGAGATTAGGGCATATTTCGGATTCAGATTTTGAAGCCCTTGAACTCCTAATGTCAGAAATGGATGCTGGGCGCATTGTACTGGTGCCCAGTCCGTAGGTAGCTTAATAGTTCAGGGGACATCTTTCTCAGAATTTAAGACTTAAGAGGCTGTTTTACTTAAAGGCAAAATCGTCATCCTGATTAGCTTCAAGATACATGCTTGCTTCCCGCAGGGTTAAGTGAGCTTGTAGAGTTTCAGTGATTGCGCGAGATGCTTCACTCCATTTTATATGGTAGTGCTTTGCACAGCTTTACTATCAGCATGACAACAACGTCGGGAGCTTTTCCGTAGTAATTTAGAGCATAATTTGAACATCTGCTGGTTCCGTTCTGATTTAATGTGTCTATGTGTGAGTGGTGTTGTGTAGTGAACGGCAAATTGAATGCTGACGTTATTTGCGATTCCAAAAGGCTTTCGTGGAGAGTTTGATCAAATTCAACGGAATGCTATTACTAGCTGGACGTTGCTAGAGCCAAAGCCTGAGATTATTCTGCTGGGAGATGATGAGGGAACTGCTGAGGTTGCCAAAGAATTTGGGGTTAAGCATGTTTCAGGGGTGGAGCGAAACGACTATGGAACACCCCTGCTGAGTTCCTTGTTTGAGATTGCTCAACGGGTGGGTGCTGGATCGCTTTTTGCTTATGTAAACGCAGATATTATCCTGCTGGATGATTTCATGAAAACCATCCAGCAGATCCCATTTCAGCGATTTATGTTGACTGGGCAACGCTGGAATCTGGATTTTAATGAAGCGATCGCTCCCAACCCCGGATGGACAGAACAGTTACGTCATCGCGCCATGACCTTAGGAGCGTTAGAAGGTCCCCAGGCGATGGACTACTTTGTCTTTACGCGCAATACTTACACTCATATTCCGCCTTTTGCCATTGGGCGCTTATGTTGGGACAATTGGATGGTTTACAGCGCTCTGAATCTCAACATTCCCTTAGTAGATGCAACCGAAGCCATTGTGGCGGTGCATCAAAACCACGATTACAATCACCATCCTGACGGGAAAAAAGGGGTATTTTTGGGAGAGGAAGCTCAGCAGAATTTGCAGCTACTAGGCGGCAAGCACTATACCTACTTCATGTTAGATTTGGCAGATTGGCAGATCACCCCCCAAGGATTACGGAAACCTTTGTTGAGTTGGCAGCGTCTTGATCGAAGGCTGGACATGCTATCTTTAACGCGTCCAAAATTCAGGTTGGCGTACAGAATGCTGTTAGGTCTTCTACGCTCTGGGGATCAATTGAGTATGGTTCTCCCAAAACTATTGGGAATTCCTGCTAGAATCGTCTCCAGATTGAAAGGATTGAGGCGAAGTAAACCTTCATCTTTTGAGTAAGTTGCAGTGAGGAGTGTGGGTAAGTGACGGAGAAACGTATCGTTTCCGTAGTGGGTCTGGGTAAATTGGGTGTGCCGATGGTTGCTTGCCTCGCTGAAAAGGGTTTTACCGTTATTGGTGTAGATGTAAACCAAGCAGCAATTGACCAGATTAATGCAGGGAAAGCCCCGGTGCAGGAGCCAGGTTTGGATGAAATGCTCCATCGAAATCGGAATAGCATTCGAGCGACTTCCGAATATTGTGATGCGATCGCAGAGTCAGACGTAACTTTTATCATTGTTCCAACTCCTAGCGAAGCGGATGGTGGGTTCTCGCTAAAATATATTCATACAGTGCTTGAACCCATTGGCAAAAGTATCCGTGATAAAAATACCTTTCACCTGGTTGTGATTACCAGCACCGTCATGCCAGGGGCAACGGATGGTGAAATTAAAGCGGCGTTAGAGGTGGCTTCTGGTAAAACTTGTGGTGAAGGGTTTGGGCTTTGCTATAGCCCTGAGTTTATCGCACTAGGCAATGTCATCCACGACATGCTGAACCCAGATTTCATTTTGATTGGTGAATCCGATCCAAAATCTGGCGCGATGCTAGAAGAAATTTACTTGCAGCTTAGCAATGGCAATCCACCCGTTTCTCACATGAACTTGGTGAATGCAGAGCTAGCAAAAATCTCAGTTAATACGTTTGTCACGACCAAAATTTCCTATGCCAATATGCTGGGCGAAATTTGCGAGCGAATTCCCGGTGCAGATGTGGATGTGGTGACAAATGCGATCGGTCAAGATTCGCGCATCGGCACAAAATATCTAAAGGGCGCAACCGGATACGGCGGTCCTTGTTTCCCTCGTGATAATGTCGCTTTTGCCTTGATCGCCCATTCTGTGGGTGCCAACCCCGCGATCGCCGAAGCAACCGACGAAATTAATCGAAAACAATCGTCTCGTCTAGCAAGCCATTTGCTGCCCAGACTTACACCAAACTCTAAAGTCGGGATTTTAGGGCTTTCTTATAAACCCGATACGAACGTGATTGAGCAATCTCAAGGACTAGCTTTAGCAAAAGAATTACTGTCTCAAGGGTTTTCAGTAGTTCTCTATGATCCATTAGCATTAGAGAATGTCCGGCAAATCTTAGGAACTCAGCCAGAGTATGCTGATTCTGCTAAGGAATGCGTTCAACGAGTGGATGCAGTCGTCATCACCACGTCTTCCAAAGAGTTTCAAACGCTTGTACCAACGGATTTTGTATCCACTAATAGTTCAACTAAGCTTAAGCTACTGTTGGACTGTTGGCGTGTTTTAGACCGCAGCCAGTTTTCTCAGGTGTGCGAATACTTGGCGCTTGGAGTCGGTTCAACGATTGTTTAATTGAGATCTCGTGCATATGTGTAGTGAGGAGTGCCCAACATGATTGTAGTCTGTGGTGCGGGTGGTTTTATTGGTGGTCATTTAGTTCAAGCTTTACTGAAGCAGGGCGATCGCCCGGTTCGAGCCGTTGATATAAAACCCCTAGACGAGTGGTATCAAGTTTCTGCCGAAGCAGATAATATCCAGCTTGACCTATCCGAAAAAGTTGCCTGTGAGCGGGCGCTTTATGGGGCAAGCGAAGTTTACAACTTAGCGGCTGATATGGGTGGCATGGGGTTCATCGAAAACAATAAAGCCCTGTGTATGTTGACCGTTTTGATCAACACTCATCTGCTGATGGCAGCCCAAAAATTTGGGGTTAAACGGTTTTTCTTCTCATCTTCCGCTTGTATTTATCCTGCATATCGGCAAACAACGCCGGACGTAGTGGCATTAAAAGAGTCAGATGCCTATCCCGCCATGCCCGAAGACGGGTACGGTTGGGAGAAACTATTTAGTGAGCGGATGTGCCGCCACTATACCGAAGACTTTGGACTCATCAGTCGCATTGTCCGCTATCACAACGTTTAT
>JBBSCL010000399.1:0-4155 GCA_038250345.1 Leptolyngbyales cyanobacterium | reverse complement strand
GGCGGCGGTGAAGATACTAACCACTCCAAACCGATCGCCCGCCAAGGATTATCCGGCGCTTTCTCACCCTGCACCCACGAACCCACAATATTTAGAATGAACGGCAATGTAGATATGCCCACCAAAAAACCACCCAAGCTGGCAATTACATTCCAGAATGCATATTCGGGATCGTAAGACGAAATCCGTCGCACCATTCCCTGTAGCCCCAAAGGATGCATTGGAAAAAAGTTTAGGTTAGCGCCTACAAACGCCAAGATGAAGTGAATAACCCCCAAACCCTCGTTGTACATGCGCCCGGTCATCTTTGGAAACCAATGGTAAATCGCCGCAAACATCCCCATCGTCAGCGTGCCATAGACAATGTAGTGGAAATGACCCACCACAAAATAGGTGTTGTTGACGTGAATATCAAATGGCACCGCTGCTAGCATGACCCCGGTGATGCCTGCAAACAGAAACATGACGATCGCGCCCAGCGTAAATAACATCGGAGTTTTTAAGCTAATCTTGCCCCGCCAAACGGTCGCCGTCCATGCAAAGATCTTAATTCCCGTCGGCACCGCGACCAGCATCGAAGACACCATGAAAAGCATCCGCATCCAGCCCGGAGTACCGCTGGCATACATATGATGCACCCAAACGAAAATGCCCACTCCTGCAATCAACAGCGAAGAAATGGCAACCACCTTATAGCCAAACAGTGGCTTACGGGAATACACAGGCACAATTTCTGAAAATATGCCAAAAACAGGCAGCGCCATCACATACACCGCCGGATGGGAGTAGAACCAAAAGAAATGTTGGAATAGAACTGGATTGCCGCCCCGCTCTGGATCAAAGAAACTGGTGCCTGCTACTAGATCTAGCAACAGCATGACCGCTCCAGCCGTTAACGCAGGCAGCGCCGTTAGCTGAATTAGCTGAGCGCTCAGCACTGCCCAAACATAGGCAGGCATCCGAAAAAACGTCATTCCCGGTGCCCGCATCTTGAAAATGGTAGCAACAAAATTGACGGCTCCCATAATCGAGGAGACTCCAGAGATTGCCACCGCCAATATCCAGATAAATTGACCGCTTAGCCAGCTTCCCGATGGATTTTGCAGACTCACCGGTGGATAAGACCACCAGCCCGATTGCGCTGTGCCGTTGGGTAAAAAATAGCTAGACAGCAGCAATACGCCAAACACAGGCACCATCCAAAAGGCAACAGCGTTCAACTTTGGAAACGCCATATCCCGCGCCCCAATCATCAGCGGCACCAAGTAGTTTGCCAGACCCACCAGCGACGGAAACATCCATAAAAAGAGCATCACCGTGCCGTGCATGGTGTACAGGCTGTTATACAACGGTCGCGAAACCAGATCCGACTCTGGCGTAATTAGTTCCGCCCGCACGATCATTGCCAGCAACCCGCCTACCAAGAAGAAGATAAACGAAGTCACCAGATATTGAATGCCAATCACTTTATGATCGGTGCTGAAACTAAAATATTTTCGCCATTCAGGCGGTTGAGCTTGGGGCTTTTCTTCAGGAATACTGAGATTTTCAACCGAGATATTCGTCATGCGATTTCTCTTATTTAGGTTTCGGGTTCCGGGTTTCGGGTTCGGGGTAAAGTTCGGAGTTTGGGGTTCGAGATTTATATTGACTCTGCACTACTTAATTGGCACTCGGCACTCGGCACTCGGCATTCCGTACTCCTGCCTCATCCTTCATTCACCATTGGCGGCGGCTCAGGCGGAACGGTTGCCCATCCTGGTTTAAAGCCTTTCTTTGATCTTTGAGTGTATTCTTCGTATGCTTGGTTTGCGGCTGGCACTAGGGCGCGATCGCCCGTTTTTGATAGCCACTCACTGTACTTTTCGGGAGACTCCACTACAACGTTGGTCTGCATCACGGCAAAGTAGGTGCCGCTAAATTGGGAATCTTTAAGGCGATATTTGCCTTCGCGAATCGGCGTAAATTCAAAGTCGATGGTTCGGTTGGGAATGATGTCTTGCTTGAGGCGAAACGCTGGCACATAAAATCCATGAATCACGTCTTCAGTGTGAAGCGCGAGGCGCACCCGATGATTCACAGGTAGATGTAGTTCTGCGCTGGTGATATTGTTATCGGGATAGTGAAACGACCACGCCCATTGCTTCGCATTCACGTCGATCGCCTCCACGGGTTCGCCCTTGCCATCCATGGGTGCAGCATAGGCAGTTGCCATACCAGGCATATGCATGTGAACTAGATCCATCGGTCCGCGGATCGACATCTGCTCATAGATCCAGTAGCTATATCCCGCAATCACAATTACCAAGGCGATCGGAATCGCCGTCCAAACAATTTCTAGCGTGAGGTTGCCTTCAATGGGAGGACCATCGCTAGTGTCAAAGCGGCTGGTCAGTCCAGTTAGCACCGAATAGCTTAAAACGCCCGTAATTCCTAGGAAAATGAACGTTCCTAAAAACACGAGCAGCGCAAACAGATTATCAATTAATTCCGCCTCAAGCGACGCTTCTGGGGGAAACCAGGTATGAGATACTCCCGCCATCCACCACCCTGCAAGCGTGTCCACACTCGCAAAAACTACCCACGGCAATACATTGGAAACTTTCATCGCTCTATCCTTTAAGCCGAATTATTTCAGCAATAGATTGGGGTCTTCGCCTAGTTTAAGTAAGCTATCTGCCGTGTTGTGGATGCCAAACTCGCCACCCAGATGGGCACCTAACGTGCCCTGCAAAAACATGACAAACAGAATAACCATCCCTGATAGCAAATAGCTCCACTGCACCTGTCTTGCGCTATCTTTGCGCCATGCAAACCGCTGCATACCCCGCCAAACAGTCATAACAACAATCAGAGCAAGCAATAAAACGCCGCCGACCCCATGCCAGATCATGGTTTCCATCGCTCCTAAACCCCAGGCGCTTTTGACATCAACCAAAGGATTTGCCAGCATGATCTCGTAGAAGCCTGCTGCCACTGTGAAAAAGGTAATGATCGCCGCTGCCAGCACGTTATACCAACCGACATCATAGAAGTTAGAGCGTACTGCTTTAATCGCTAAAAAATTCAGGATCGATTTTTCTAACGGAAACAGGTTGCCGGCAACATCAAACGCGATCGCGATGATGAAAAGCCCCAACGTAATATGCACCAGATTGGGATGGATTGGAATGGTATAGGGCAACCCGTTTGCACCCAGTCCTCCCAACTGCTGAACGAGTTCTTCGTTCATTGCAACACTCCTTGTCTAATCGCCTCTACCACAGGCGCACTATGCAAGCCATATACCCAGACCAGCTTGTCGCCTAAATAAACCTGAAAGAAGACCAAACCCGTCAACAAAACACTGGCTCCCATAAAGGCAAGCGGCACCTTTTGCGGATCGCGCGATCGCAGAATATATCGCCAAGCGGTAATTGCAGCCAAAATGCCAGACAGAGACCAGCCAAGCAGCGTATGCAGATTTAGGGTTGATACCGCTGCATTGTAAGGTTCAGCTAAACCTGCTTCTAGCTGACCAAACAACACGGCAATAAAAATTGCCAACGTGGCAAAAAACAAATTCCACCAGCTCACTTCATGCAGACGGGCATTTTTTGTGAAAAACCCAATTACGTCGCATAAAACCGCAAACAAAACCATCGCGATCACGAAATGCACCACAATTGGGTGAATGGTATCTGGGTAAGGCAGGTTGTGCTCATTCAGCGGAGGAAGATACTCAAACATTGTGTTCTCCTTGGGGCTTGATTGCTTATCTGGACTGAGTTCACTCGATCCAGCAAAATCATTGCAAGCTACTAAAACGGCAGTGTCTCACATTTGTAACGATTCTGAGAGTTGTATTGAATACAGAGCAACGAACGAACGGTTTCAGTTTGGCTTTATTTGGCTTTAATTTATTTGCCAATCATATCTGCTGAAACAGCATTGACTTCTAGACTGTAGCGCTGTTTTCAAATGACGACGACTCAATTTGCCGGATTGGATACTCTGCCCTGATTCAGATGCCACTTGCTAAGGATGGAGACGGATGAAAATCGCGATCGCTAGCGTCAGTCTTAGGTTTACTTTGAGAGGTCTTGGAGCAAATCCAAGCCTTAGATCAGCAGTTAATCAAAACTGAAATTTCAGAATGGATAGGCGCATTTATTT
>JBBSCL010000398.1:0-4159 GCA_038250345.1 Leptolyngbyales cyanobacterium | reverse complement strand
TTCTCCCCGGCGATAACAGTCCACGCCGATTTTCTCCGATTCAATCAAGACATACCCTTGAAGGGTTGGGCTGGAGCGGTAATGGGCAAATTTTTCGCCTCGGTCTTTGGCTTCTGTGCCGGGAGACAGGACTTCGACAATTAGCTTGGGGTAACGAAGCAATTTGCGGGCAGTGATATCGCGTGGGTCGCAGGTGACAACGATATCGGGATAGTAGTAGGGGCTACTGCCGCTGACTTCGACCTTGACATCGGCGACGTTAATCCGGCAGCCATTGGGCTGAACCTGTGGGTAGAGGGCACGATAGAGGTTGAGGGCGATATCGTTGTGGGGGATGCTGCCTCCGGTCATGGCAATGACGGTGCCATGAATGTATTCGTGGCGGAGTTCTTGGAGCGGTTCCCATTCTAGATATTCGGCAATAGTCATCGCTGGGGGTTGGGGAGTGGCAATCATGACAAGGTTACGATGGGTGTTTCGTGCTTATCTTTATTGTGGCGAAGTATGGGGCGATCGCGTCTTTGCACCACCCCTAAAACTAACCGCGATCGCACAATAGGCTCGACCTACGACATTTTGGCAAGTCAACTGTTATCCTTTTTTGGGCGGCTGAATTGTCACATCGATCGCCGTCACTTTGGTATCTGCGCTCAAGCTAGATAGGGGCGGCTGAATCTGGGCGGAACTTCCAACCACTAAAGTCACCAGCTTTTCGGGTTTGAGGTAAGTCTGAGCAACTCGCTGCACATCTGCCACAGTCGTAGCTTCGACTCCCTGGCGATATTGAAAAATAAAATCTTTGGGGTAGCCAAAATATTCATTGCGCAGCAGGCGAGACAGGGTTTGCCCCGGATCTTGAAAGTTAAAGATAAACGAGTTGAGGACGGTATCTTTCGCGTAGGTAAGCTCTGCTGATGTAATCGGCTGGGTTCGGATTTTGTCGATTTCTGCAAGGATGCTCTGAATAAACGGCACCGTGGCATCGGAGCGGGTTTGCCCCCCGGCGATGAAGGTTCCAGGATAATCGTAGTTGGGTCGCCAAGCAGCGTAAACCGTATATGCCAGACCTTGACGCGATCGCACTTGGTTAAACAAGCGTCCGCCAAAGCCATTCAACACGCCGTTCATCACAGAGAGCGCTGCATAATCAGGACTGTTCAACTGTCCGCCCAAGTGCCCAATTTGCACACTGCTTTGAGTCAATTGGGGTTGATCCACCAAAAATACGCCGCTCTGATTTGCCTGAGATGCTGAGGGAATGGTGGATTTCTCTACAGCAATCGGTTTCCAGTCGCCAAATTTTGCCTCGATTAGCGATCGCATTTTGGCGGGGTTAAAATCGCCCACGATCCCTAGCATTGTATTTTTGGGCGAAAAATATTGTTGATGAAAGCGGACTAAATCGTCACGGGCGATGCTGTCTAGCGTGGTGTATTCCACGGTGCGCGCATAGGGACTGGTGCTGCCATAGAGCAGTTTACCAAACTCGCGCCCTGCAATGCTGCCGGGAGTATCATTTCGCCGAGCGATCGCGCCCCGCTGTTGAGTTTTCGCCAGATTCAGCTTGCTTTCGGGAAAAGTAGGATTGCGAACCACTTCAGCAAACAGTCCAAACACGGTTTCCAAATCTTCAGTCAAGCCGCTGAAGCCTGCACTGCCCGATGAATCGCCCATGCCCGTCTCTACAGAAGCCGCCCGACGTTCCAAAAATCGGTTGAGGTCGTCTCCTGATTGCGTCGCCGTGCCCCCCGTTCGCATCACGGTTGCCGTCAGATCCGCCAAGCCCACTTGAGCAGTAGGTTCCAGGCGATCGCCCGTGCGAATAATCGCCGTTCCACCCACCAGCGGTAGCTCATGATCTTCCATCAAATACACAACCATGCCGTTTGCAAGCTGAAATCGCGTATAGGGAGGCACTTTCAACTCCGGCAGGGGTGGAAAGGTTAGCTCGGTGTAATGTTTTGGTGTAGCGGCTTGTACTGGTAATACCGTCGTTAACAGCAGCAAAATCAGCGGCACCAGAAGCAGCGAAAATCCTACCGTCAACACCTTCACAAGTTTTCGTCGCTGTTGGAGTAGTTGTTCTAGCGATCGCATATCGATGGTTCCCTTGTCTACTTATTTAGAGCTTAGCGCGATGACTAGCGAAAAGAGCCACTTTTATTAATCCCGACTAAATAAGTCGGGTATGTTTGACCTGTTCAACTGCGAGTGTTACTATCCAAACCAGTTAAGAAATAATTTTTGCAAAAAAACGTTAAAGCTCACCAACAACCCCACAGTAGGCATTTCACCCATGACGCAAGCAGCCACCCGTCCAACCTCAGTTCAACCTCAATCTTCTGCAACATTCCGCGCTTTGAAATGTAAGGAATGCAGCACTGAGTATGAACTCAAAGCCATGCACGTTTGCGAATACTGCTTTGGTCCTTTGGAAGTTGCTTATGATTATGATCAACTTCGCCGGACGGTCACTCGTGAAACGATCGCGGCAGGTCCCCATTCCATCTGGCGCTATCGTCCCTTTTTGCCTGTAGAAACCAACACCCCGATTGATGTCGGCACGGGCATGACTCCCTTGGTGCAGGCAAAACGGTTGGCGCGGCGCTTGGGCTTGAAAAATCTGTACATCAAAAATGATGCGGTCAATATGCCCACCTTGAGCTTTAAGGATCGGGTGGTATCTGTTGCTTTAACTCGCGCCCAAGAACTGGGATTTACGACGGTATCTTGCGCCAGCACAGGCAATTTGGCAAACTCCACCGCCGCGATCGCCGCTCATGCTGGGTTAGAGTGCTGCGTCTTCATTCCGGCGGATTTGGAAGCCGCCAAGATTATGGGCACCTTGATCTACAATCCAACCGTGATGGCAGTCAAAGGCAACTACGATCAGGTGAATCGTCTTTGTTCGGAAGTGGCAAACACTCACGGCTGGGGTTTCGTCAACATCAACCTGCGTCCTTACTATTCGGAAGGTTCCAAAACCTTAGGCTTTGAAGTAGCGGAACAACTCGGCTGGCAACTGCCCGACCACATTGTTGCGCCCCTAGCATCCGGTTCCCTATTTACCAAAATCTACAAGGGTTTTCGCGAATTTGTCGAAGTGGGTTTAGTAGAAGATAAGCACGTTCGCTTTAGTGGTGCCCAAGCAGAAGGGTGTTCTCCGATCGCTCAAGCATTCCGAGAAGAACGCGACTTTATTAACCCAGTGAAGCCCAGCACGATCGCTAAATCTTTGGCGATTGGGAATCCTGCGGATGGTGTATATGCGATCGACATTGCCCGCAAAACTAACGGCAACATCGAATCGGTCACCGATGCTGAAATTATTGACGGCATCAAGCTATTGGCAGAAACCGAAGGCATTTTCACCGAAACCGCAGGCGGCACGACGATCGCCGTTTTGCAAAAGCTAGTAGCAGCAGGCAAAATCAATCCCGACGAAACCACCGTGGTCTACATTACCGGAAACGGGCTGAAGACCCAAGAAGCGATTCAGGGCTACATCGGTGAACCGTTTACGATCGAACCGAAACTCGACAGCTTTGAACGGGCGTTTGAGCGTGCCCAAACCCTCGATCGCCTAGAGTGGCAGCAGGTTTCGATTTAGTTTCGTCCTTTTTCCACATCCACTACTTGATTAATTTCTTATGTCTATCAAAGTTCTCATTCCCACTCCGCTACAAAAACTGACTCACGACAAAGCTACGGTTGATTGTAGTGGCACCACCGTTGCCGAACTGTTGGAGTCACTGGAAAGCAATTGTCCGGGCATTAAAGGGCGCTTGTGTGACGATCAAGGTGAACTGCGTCGCTTCGTCAATTTCTATGTCAACAGCGAAGATATTCGCTTTTTAGATGGAATTAACACTGCGCTAACCGATGGCGATGAAGTCAGTATTATTCCCGCGATCGCGGGGGGCTAATCTTCCCAAAAGGGCATGGTGGTAGGACGTAGGGGCGTAGCATTCCGGCAAAATTCTTTGCAACCTATCAAAGATTCTCTACCGAATGCTACGCCCTTACAAATTTTTGATTACTTTTCTGTAGCGATGATGTGCAAACCAATGTGCTGTTGATGAATTAGCTTCATCAGTCGTTGGGTGAACGAACCTTTGATCAACCGCTTCCAGCCAGACTGTTGACTTTCACCAATCAC
>JBBSCL010000397.1:0-4162 GCA_038250345.1 Leptolyngbyales cyanobacterium | reverse complement strand
TTCTGTAGAAAATCTTCAGGAAAAAGCGATAATTTCAGACGGGACTGTTCTCAAAAAGTTATTCAGAGTTAGAGATTTATGGAAGCAAACGTCGCAAACGTCATGGAAGCAAATGCACTCCTCATTGTTGATGAAAAACCCCTTTCGCTGCGGCAATGCTTACGCTATCTGCAAATGGGCGGAAAATTGCAAGGATTTATTGGAGATGTCCTGCGTCAGTATGTTTTAGAGCAAGAGCTAGAAACCCGTGAAGGGTTAGAGATTAATTCCGCAATGGTAGAGCAGGCATCGGTTGATTTCCGCTTGCAAAATAAATTGACCGATCAGCAGTCGTTTCAAGATTGGCTAGTGCGGAATGGCACAACCTATGATTTATTCCATAGTCAGATTAAAAACAGCTTTAAGCTTGAAAAACTAAAGGCTCAGATCACTGAACCTCGTCTGCAAGAGCATTTTATTGAACGAAAGCTCATGCTAGACCGAATTGTGATGTCGCGCATTGTGGTAGAAAGCAAGGAAATGGCAGAAGAGTTGCATACCCAAATTGCTGAAGGCGGTAGTTTTGAGCAACTTGCCCGCGAGTACTCCAAGGCAGATGAGCGTGTTGCCAATGGCATGATGGGACCGGTGAGTCGCGGCACAATGCCCGATGTGCTAAGGTCGGCGCTTGAGTCCGTCGAGCCAGGAAGCGTAGTGGGTCCCTTGCCAATCGAGAACTATTGGGCAATTTTTCGCGTTGAACAATTTCTACCCGCTACCTTAGAAGATGCCCAACTCAAACAAACAATGCAAGGTGAATTATTTGAGAAATGGCTCACTGAAAAAATCCAATCCATGACGGTTAAGCTTCAAGTGAATGAATAATAACCTGAGTCTTTCAGGATTCATTTGTTAGAGTATCGCTGTTGATGTCTTGCAAAGATCGGTCACCCTATCCCTTAAATGCGTTAGTCCAGGAACCCTCCATGATTGCAACTGATCTCACTACTAATTTGCCTTGGAATTCTCCACCGCTCAGCTTGCTAAACCCGGATCAACAGGTTCAGTTTAGGCAGAAGGCAGAAGTTCGTCGCTACGGGCTAGGAGAAGTCATTTGGGCAACTGATTCTCCTGGCATTCACAGTTATGTGCTGAAGGGTAAGGTGCGTTTGGTGCCTGAGGATGAGCAGTCTGTCATTCTAAAAGCGGGAGACTGGGTAGGAGATTTACTTGAGTTGCCGGGTTCTTGGAAGGCGCGGGCGGCAGAAAAGGATGTGGTTTTGGTGAGTTGGCGAACCGATCTATGGCAGGCGATCGCCACTCCCCCATTAGAGAGTTACTGGGCATCCCATCGGATACGGCTACAGCCTAAAACAAACGATGCCCCTCAGCCGGTTTCTGGCTTTCCTTTCGTGGCAGCCGTGAATACTCCTGCTGCTTGCCTGACGATGGTAGCCAATCATTTGCAAATTTCTACCAGCTTGGATTGGGTGCAACGGCAACTGTCTAGTCAACGTCCAGCCGATGTGATTGAAGCGGCTGAAAAAGTAGGATTGCAGTTACGCCATATTGATCTCCGCAGTAGTCAAGGGATTGATTGGACAGGATTGCGCCGATTGGAGTATCCCGTCCTGATGATGTGGCAAGACCAGGATACGGCATCGTCAACGTTTCAAAACAATGGATCTAAGGGATCGGCTCATTGGGTGGTGGTCTACAGCACGAAGGGCGATCGCCTGATTATTGCAGATCCCCTCAATCCCAATAGAACCTGCGAAAGCATTCCCCGCTCAACCATCCAGACCGTGTGGGATGGTCAACTGTGGCAGATTGAAACGATTCAGAAGCAAGAACGCTTTGGCTTATCTTGGTTCTTGCCAGCCGTCTGGAGATATCGCCGCCTGCTCAGTGAAGTGTTACTAGCATCTTTTACCCTACAAATCTTGGGTTTGGCAGGTCCAATCATTACGCAGGTCGTGATTGATAAGGTCATGGTGCAGGGCAGTCTATCCACTTTGGATGTGATGGCGTTTGCGTTCTTAGCAGTGGCATTTTTTGAAGCATTCCTGGGAACACTACGCCTGTTCGTCTTTACCCACACTGCACGACGGCTCGACCTTAGCCTGTCGGCTCAGCTTTTTCGACATCTAATGCGGTTGCCCTTATCTTACTTTGAGGCGCGACGGGTTGGCGATACGGTTGCACGAGTGCAAGAGCTAGAAAATATTCGCAGCTTCCTCACAGGCACCGCAATGACGGTAGTTTTAGACGCAGTTTTCGCTAGCGTCTACCTGACCGTCATGTTTTATTACAGTGTCACCCTCACGTGGGTGGCGCTAGCAGTATTACCTCTGTTCGCCGCTCTGACTATCATTGCAACACCCATTTTGCGAGGGTGGCTCAACGAAACCTTTAACCGCAGTGCCGATAGTCAATCATTTTTAGTGGAAACGGTAACTGGCATTCACTCTGTTAAAGCCCATACGGCAGAGCCAGTCTCGCGGGAACGCTGGGAAGGGCTATTTGCCAGATTCATTCGCACTAGCTTCAAAGCTTCCACGACTTCTAACATCAGTGGCAACATTGCAGATTTCCTGACTAAACTTTCTTCCGTGCTTATCCTGTGGTTTGGGGCAAAGCTGGTGATTGAGCAAAAGCTGACGATTGGTCAACTCGTTGCCTTTCAAATGCTTTCCGGTCGCATGACGGGACCTCTGCTGCGATTGATTCAGCTTTGGCAGACGCTTCAGCAAGTGCTGCTTTCAGTCGATCGCATTGGCGATATTCTTAATACTGCCCCAGAAGCAGAATCGGGCACTGGTTTGGTGCTGCCGCCGTTGCAAGGGCAAGTCGTGTTTGACCAAGTCTTTTTCCGCTACAATCCCAATCAGGAGCCAGTATTACGCGGAATTTCCTTCACGGTTGAGCCGGGAATGCTCGTTGGCGTAGTCGGTCGGAGCGGTTCTGGAAAAAGCACTCTTTCTAAGCTAGTGCAGCGGCTTTATCCAGCAGAATCTGGACGCATTTTGGTAGATGGATTCGATATTAAAAGTGCTGATTTAGTTTCTTTGCGTCAACAAATTGGGGTCGTGCTGCAAGAAGACTTTATGTTCAACGGCACTGTTTTTGACAACATTAGCCTTGGAAACCCCAACGTAACCGCCGAACAGGTGGTTGAGGCGGCTCGATTAGCGTCTGCTCACGACTTTATTAGCGACCAAGTCCATGGGTATGAAACCAATATCGGGGAACGAGGCACAGCCCTATCAGGTGGGCAAAGGCAGCGGCTAGCATTGGCGCGGCTGTTCCTTTCACAGGCTCCAATTTTGGTGCTAGATGAGGCGACTAGCGCTCTAGATAGTGAGACTGAGCAGCAGGTTTTGCAAAGTTTGCAGCGTGTCTCAGCAAATCGCACCGTTTTTCTGATTGCTCACCGATTTGCACCTTTGAAAAAAGCAGATTTGATTTTGGTGTTGGAGAAAGGAGTGCTAGTAGAGAAGGGCACTCACGATGATCTGCTTAAGAGTAAAGGGCTGTACTGGTCGCTTTATCAAAGACAACAAGCGGCTGTTTAGAGAAATTGTCTTGAACGGAAAGGGCGATCGGTAACCTGTAAATTCTCAGCGGTCAACCTCAAGAAACTAGGATATAGTTTCAACCCTTCCTAGCGAGATTTGTATAAAATGCTAATTGCCTTCAGTAAAACCCACGATTTTTTTAAGCCAATTGGCGGTTTTTGTAAAGTTGTGTAAAGTATGTATGCCGAGATCAACTCATAGGGCATCATAGCAATGCCATTTGATGGGGTGATAGCCGCGATGCCTGACAGTATTGGAAATACCCTAAGTACCGCTCTTTCGATTTCCTTAGGTACAAACACGAAGACATTTACTGACTCAGTTGAGTTTGGCGATGTAGACTATTACAAATTTACGCTAAATAAAAGTAGCAGCTTTAACCTAGCCCTGACAGGTTTAAGTGCCAATGCAGATGTTGCCATTGTCGATGCCAATGACGCTGTGGTCACTGTTGGTGGTATTCCACTTCAGTCCCTTAATCAAGGATCATTGATTGAAACGATCAATACCATTCTTGCCCCAGGTGACTATTTCATTCGAGTGTTTCCAGGTTCTCCGACCGATCCTGCGAACCCTGCCAGCAGTACTCCTAGCACAAACTATAC
>JBBSCL010000396.1:0-4179 GCA_038250345.1 Leptolyngbyales cyanobacterium | reverse complement strand
GCGGCAGTGCGGGTTTGGGTGCCGTAGCTGCGAAACTGCTCCAACAGGGCGGCTTGCTTCTCTTTTGTATCTCGACTTGCCAAAATATCGTTGTAAGCTAGGGTCGCTTTCATTGACAGTGCCAACGGCTCAGTGGATTCAGTTTGGCTCAAATAAGTGGCAGCAGCTTTGTAGTTTCCTTGTTTAAAGAACGCCTCAAACGCGGCTTCGGTTTTATCGCTAATCGCTCTAGGATTGCTACTACGAAAAGGATCTTTGGCAAGGGCAGAACCCGCTAATAGGGCGATCGCAAGCATTGTAGTGCTCACAACCTGAGAAATGGTTTTGAGGGACAATTTTGAATGGTGCTGGAGTGCGGTCAAGCGGTCAGTCATAATCGGTGCTTCAATAATCGGTTTTCATCCTAGCTTTGATGCCATTCTCTAGCAACGCCATGAATGGGTTGGGCATAATGAGAATGCATTCGTTATGCTAGCTTTGCTAGACGGTTCCACAAAAGCTAGGTTCCTGGTTGAGTCTCCTGGTTAAGTCTATTTATGTTTATGTTGCCCTGATGGATTGTTGTGAATGTTGAATCTTAGAAATATTTCCTATCATCCGCCTGCGACCCCTGTGCCGATTTTAAAGCAAATTAATTTGCAGGTTGCGTCGCAGCAACTTACGTTGATTGTAGGTCCCAGCGGCTCTGGCAAAAGTACGCTGTTGGAGATTTTATCGGGGCTGGCAGAAAAAACGCAAGGCACCATCCATTGGCGCGACCAAGAGCTTACGTCTTTGCATTTACAACAGTTGAGTGGTTTGGTATTCCAGTTTCCAGAGCGCCATTTTTGTGGCAGCACAATTTTGGAAGAACTGCGGTTAGGTCACCCAGAAATCACCAGCGATCGCATTCAGCAGGCATTAACCGAAGTAGGTTTGGAGCAGTTGTCCCTTAGCGCCAAACCCCATGCCCTCAGCGGCGGACAGCAGCGACGGCTAGCCTTGGCAGTGCAGCTAATTCGACAGCCGCATCTACTGCTGCTAGATGAACCTACGGCAGGGCTGGATTGGTCGATGCGGCGGCAACTGGTGAGCCTATTGGCAAAATTGAAAACTCAGTGGGGATTGTTGGTGGTGTCTCACGATGTGGGAGATTTGCTTGAAATTGCCGATCAATGTTGGACTTTGCAACAGGGCGAACTGGTTTCAGCCACCCCGGAGAGCTTGAGAGAAAAAGCTTTTAGACCCCAATTAGTCTCCTAAATTAATAAATCACAAAGAATTTATTATGATCTTTGAAACATCAAGCGATGATCAGAAGTCTAAAATTGAGATAACTGATGGCTAATTATTGGTGGGGGCACATCTGGGCGCATTTCCCTTCAGACATATTAAAACACTGTTTTATTGGTTAGTGTGTCCTGAAGTATTACAACGGTTAAGTTTCACCTGAAAATCGCATCTTCGCCCTACATCGTTCTGCTTACTCTTTCCATTCAAGGAATTCTAATGATCAAGTATTTACTGGCAACATGTTCGCTGATGGCAATGTTAGGAGTGGGGAATTTGCCAGCCTTAGCCCAAAGTACAACCTCTGCGCCTGCACCTTCAAAGCCCGCGATCGCACCTGCCACTTCTAAGCCTGCGATCGCGGATGATGACCTGAAAAAATTTGTAACAGCGGCAAAAAAACTGGAAGCCATTTCTATAGACAGAAACACCCAAGTGACTCAAGCGGTGCAGAAAGAAGGGTTGACGATTGATCGGTTCAAAGAGATTTTTCTAGCCCAAAAAGATCAAAAGGCTCAGACGACTAATAAAATCTCTGACGACGAAAAGCAAAAGTTCGATCGGGCGATCGTACAACTGAACCAAATTCAGAAAGAAACCCAAACCAAAATGGGCAGCGCTGTGCAAGCTGAAGGATTTGAAGTTCCTCGCTTCTTGCAAATTTTGGATTCTATTCAAAAAAATCCAGACTTGCAAAAGAAAGTAGAGCAAATGCTGAAATCTACCGGCAAATAGACATAACCGCTAACCAGATCCCCGACTTTTTTAAAAGTCGAGGATCTACATCCAATAGCTATCTCTTACAGGATATTGCTCCTTCATGGGTTCATCTACCGATTTAGTTAGAGCTTCTCGTTTATCTAGATGGATGAAAGGAATGATAGTCGGCGTGGGCAGCGCGATCGCACTAGGAATCGCCAGTCCGGGTCATGCCGCCGATCGCATTTTTGTCGCTTACAACATCTTGGAGCGGTCAATTTCTGTCAAATCCCTGGAAGATTATGCAAAAACGGGCGTGATGGATGAGGATCTGGCTGTTTATGCTCAGTATGCCAACCCCAAAGTGCTGCAAGATCTTCGCAGTGCCCTAGTTGCTAAAGCCGATCTGAGTTCGGTGACTCTTGCTCAGTTTCTCTACTCACCTCAAGGGGATGCTGCACTCAAGCGGCTAGGGCAGGTGATTCAGCCAGAATCGCGCTTGTCAGGCTCCAAGGCAATTCGAGCGGCATTGATTTTGGCAGCAGCGGAGCCAGAGGGGTTGACGCTGCTCAGTTTTTTGCAGAAATTTCCAACACGCGGCATTCGGATTGATGTCGAGAGCAGTTTGCGGATAGTGGGCGAACTGAATCGATTGATTAGCCAATCCCAAAAAACGACTGAAGCAATTACTCAACAATCCTCAGCAGAAAGCGGTTCTGATCCACCGATCGCCTCAGGGTTGCTTGATCTGCGTCAGCCCGGTGTTTACAAATTTGAGAAACAAACGATCACGCTGAATGACCCAAATCGGACGACGGTGATTTCGCTGCCCGGTGCGCTCAGTGAACCTGCGATTCGTGAAACAAGCCCTACAGGAGTTTCTCCAATTGCGCGATCGGGAGCCGATATATTGAAGGGACGGATTTATTCAGTTGATCTTTATCTACCCGCACCTAGTCGAACAACAGCGTCCAATTCGGTGCCTGTTGTGGTCATTTCCCATGGATTAGGTTCCGATCGCAGCAGCTTTGCTTACCTTGCTCAACATCTTGCCTCTCATGGATTTGCGGTGTTGGTGCCAGAGCATCCTGGAAGCAATCGCAGTCAGATAGAATCTCTGTTGGCTGGCGTGACTAGTGAAGTGGCTGAACCCACGGAGTTTGTTAACCGCCCGTTAGATATAACCTACTTGTTGAACTATTTAGAGCAGCAAGCGCGCACGAATCCAGCCTATCAAGCCCTCAACTTGAATCAGGTTGGCGTAATTGGGCAATCGTTTGGAGGCTACACAGCCTTGGCATTGGCAGGTGCGCCGATTAATTTTAAACAACTCAATCTTGACTGCCGCGATTTAGAAAACACCTTCAATGTCTCCTTGCTGCTGCAATGTCGGGCGCAACAGCTTGAAGCAAACCCATCGCTGAAAACCGATTTTCGTGATCCTCGGATTACCGCCGCGATCGCGCTTAACCCAATTACCAGCGCTATCCTGGGGCAAGACAGTATCAGCAAAATTACGATCCCTACCCTGATTCTGACAGGGAGCGCAGATACGGTTGCTCCGGCTCTGTTTGAACAAGTCCAACCGTTTACTTGGCTGACGATGGACGATAAATATTTGGTTCAGCTAATTTCTGGTACTCACTTTTCGGTGATTGGCGAAGGCGAAATTGGCAGCGGCACTGAGCCTGTTGCTTTTCCACCTGAAGTGATTGGTCCTAGTCCAGAAGTTGCCCAACGCTACACCAAGGCTCTTGCTCTTGCCTTTCTTCAGGTTTACATTGCCAATCAATCTGCCTATCGCCCTTACCTCAGTGCTTCCTATGCGCGATCGATTACAGAAACGCCTATTCCACTCGATCTAATCCGCTCTTTGCCAGCCAGTAGCGCTCTCAACATCACTGGACAGGTTGAAACCAGCAAGTAATACTTGGATCTCCCAGCCAATCCACCCAAAAGATGAGCCTCATGATCCAATGGAGATCAATCCGAAAACCCAGAAAGCTTTCGCTGCGTGCCCTATTGATTGTTCCATTCGTGGTGCTGATCTTTGCGGCAGTAGGATTAACCGGGTTTATTTCTTTTCGCAACGGGCAACAGAGTGTGAACAAAGTGACTTCGGAGTTGCGCCACGAAATCAATTCTCGCATTCAAGAACGCCTCCGCACCTATTTAGAAACTCCCAAGTCCATTAATCGGCTTAATGCTGAT
>JBBSCL010000395.1:0-4179 GCA_038250345.1 Leptolyngbyales cyanobacterium | reverse complement strand
TTGCTGGCGCTTTCCCGCCAAGGATTGCCAAACTTGGCTGGATCATCAATTGACGGTGTGGCAAAGGGTGCCTACTCAGTGATTGACTGCGACGGCACTCCTGACCTTATCCTGATTGGCACGGGGTCTGAAGTGAATCTTTGCGTCAAGGCGGCAGAACAACTCACGAGCCAAGGCAAGAAAGTGCGCGTCGTTTCCATGCCATCTTGGGAACTGTTTGAAGCCCAAGATGCGGCTTATAAGGAATCTATTCTTCCTAAAGCCGTAAAACAGCGCGTGGCTGTGGAAGCTGGAATCACCATGGGCTGGCACAAATATGTGGGCGATCAAGGTGCAGTGATCGGCATCGACTCCTTTGGCGCATCGGCTCCTGGTGGCGTGTGCATGGAGAAATTTGGTTTCACCTTAGAAAACGTATTGGCGAAAGCAAAAGCAGTTTTGGCAGCGAGTTAAGACGGTTGTAAAAATCATTATCACTAGGGGCATAAAATATGCCCCTTTTTCATGGTGCGTTTCAAGTATGCTCGACGCACTTTTATCGATCGCTTGTTTTGATTCCCCCCTCGCCCATTCGCCATTCCCCCCTCGCCCATTCGTCACTCGTCATTCGCCATTCGTCATTCACCCTGCCCTTAACCTGATAGGATACGGTTCAACTCATCATTTCTCAAACCGCTGCATGGTTGGCTATCTCGTTACACTGATTATTTCTACAGCCATCTATGCGCTGTTTAGTCTGGGTTTGAACCTGCAATGGGGATATACGGGTTTGCTCAATTTTGGGCATGTTGCTTTTATGACCGTTGGGGCTTATACCACTGTTTTGCTCAGCTTGAACGGAGTGCCGCTGGTGGTTGCAACGTTAGTCGGTGCCGCACTCGCAGCCCTGCTGGGGCTAATCCTGGGAAGTACCACACTGCGCTTGCGGGAAGATTATCTCTCCATCGTCACCATTGGCGCATCGGAAGTGATTCGGCTGATTGCCTTGAATGAAGAATGGTTGACTCGTGGATCTCTCGGCGTTGCCAATTTTCCGCTGCCATTGGGCACCCTGACTCAGCCGACGATTGGCAGCAAAATTGCCATGATTGCCCTGTGGACGTGCATTTTTGCGGTGAGTGGTCAGCACCTGTGGAAATGGACGCGACGTACTGATAGGAACGTGTTCGAGAGATTTTCCATAGGAGAGTCTACGCCAACGCCCATCCATTCTGAACAAGATCTTGCCACTAAACCAGCCCAAGCTCCTAGGCTGCTTGCGGGTTTAGCATCTGCCGCTTTGGGACTGTTCATCTATGGCATTGGCATCAGTGCGCTGTATGACTATTCCTATAAAGCAGGGCTAATGTTGGTATTGGTGACGGTATTGGCGCTAGTTTATTGGCGGTTAGAAGTTTCCGTCAAATCGCCGTGGGGACGAGTGCTTAAATCCATTCGAGAAGATGAAGAGGTCGCGAGAGCGCTAGGAAAAAACGTATTTTGGTATAAACTGCAATCGTTGATGTTGGGCGGGGCGATCGCGGGGATTGCCGGAGCCTTTTACGCCTGGAACCTAACCTTTATTAATCCCGATGGCTTCATTCCTTTAATCACCTTTCAAGCCTGGATTATTGTCGTGTTAGGTGGAGCCGGGAACAACGCCGGAACCATTTTAGGAGCCATCATTTACTGGTCTTATTACTCAGCAACCCGATTCTTGCCAGACTTCCTCCAAGCCCTACACTCCGTGATTCCGATCATTCCCGCCAGCATTGATGATGCTCGTTTAGGCGCATTTAGAATCATGATAATTGGCTTGCTGTTGATTATTCTAATGATGGTGCGCCCTCAAGGCATTTTAGGTAAAAAGGAGGAGCTTACCCTTGGTCGATGAACCCACCAATCCCCAGTCTTCCACGGGCGATCGCGCTGGAGAAACCGTCGCAGATGTATTAGCCGAGGTGCAAGATAGGGCGATCGCACCGCGATTGGAACTGCCCCTACTCGCAGCCAGTGGACTCGTCAAAAATTTTGGCGGCACCTGCTGCGCCGTCGATCGCGTCCGGATTGAAGTGCCCCAAGGCAGTATTACCGGGTTAGTGGGACCGAATGGCGCTGGAAAAACGACCCTGTTTAACCTGCTATCCAATGCCATTCGTTCCGATCAAGGACGAGTGCTATTTGATGGCGAACCGATTCACCACCTCCAGCCACACATCATCGCTCGAATGGGCATGGTGCGGACTTTTCAGGTGGCTCGTGTTTTGTCTCGGCTGTCGGTTTTGGATAATTTGCTGCTGGCTGCCCAAAAGCAAACCGGAGAAAAATTTTGGAATACCTGGTTTCAGCAAAAACAGATTGCTCAAGAAGAGAAGACACAGCGCCAAAAAGCATTTGAAATTTTAGAGTCAATTGGCTTGGCGCACATGACAAATGAATATGCTGGGGCACTTTCAGGCGGACAGCGGAAACTCTTGGAAATGGGACGGGCGTTGATGGCTGAGCCAAAGCTGATTTTGCTGGATGAACCGGCGGCTGGCGTGAACCCAACGCTAATCAACCAAATTTGCGATCGCATCCAGGGCTGGAACCGTGACGGCATGACCTTTTTGATCATCGAACACAACATGGATGTGATTATGTCTCTGTGCGATCGCGTTTGGGTGTTGGCAGAAGGACGCAACTTGGCAGATGGCACTCCGGCAGAAATTCAATCCAATCCTGAAGTGTTAGAAGCTTATCTGGGTCAGTAGCTCCAAGAGCATCCTTATTTTGTCATTTTGATGTTTTAGCTTCATTTAAGCCATCAGAATGCTTCTGTTCTTAACCTAAATCCGTTGTGCCTTACTCTTAACAGTTACTCTCTTCTGTCATTTTGGCTGGGAACGGTAAAGATGCCCGTTGCGAATTTGAACGACGGCATGGTTTGAGAGGCGAATCAAGCTTTCGTCATGAGTGGTGACGATGACCGTAATCCCAATCGCGTGCAGCTTTTTGAGAATTTTGATCACCTGCCAGGAATTGTCTGCATCTAGATTGCCAGTTGGCTCATCAGCAAGCACAAGCGGCGGTGTACCCGCGATCGCACGGGCAATACTGGCACGTTGCTGTTCTCCACCCGATAATTCATCGGGAAAACTATCCGCCTTATGCTGGAGTCCCACCATTTTTAGGGCAGGCGACAGGCGGCGCTGAACCTCTTGACGGTCATAGCCCTGTGCCCACAGCACAAACGCCACATTTTCCGATACTGTCCGTCGGGGAATCAGCTTGTAATCTTGAAAGACAATCCCAATCCGTCGCCGCAACGCCGCCAAGCGATCGCCCCGCAAGCCGCTCACATTCAACCCATCCACCACGACTTCGCCCGATGTTGCCCGCTCCTCGCCATATAGCAGCTTGAGAAAAGTAGATTTGCCAGAACCAGAAGGACCCGTGACAAACAAGAAATCGCCGCTTTGAATCTCCAGATTGATATCTGTAAGTGCCTTAAAGCCATTGCCATAGGCTTTGTGGACTTGCCGCAAACAGACGATCGCCTTCTGAGTTGCCGCAGGTGGAGGCGACACCGAGTTCGGTTCTTTCATCGGTAAGCGCGTTGAACTTTGGGGCATAGATAGGAAAATAGGGCGATCGCAATATTGTTGTCAATTAGAACATAGAAGCCCCCAAATAGCCATTTTTGAGGGTGCGTTTTGCAAAGCCCAACAGACCGTCCGCGATCGCCTGTTTTCCTATTCCTCCCTCGCCACTCGCCATATCTCCTTTGGAGCATCTGAGCCAACGTTGAACGTTGTGTAATTGACAGAAGAAACTGAATCATCCCGGTATTGCAGAGCGGTGTTCTGACAGTTAAGACCGAACTCGTCATTCGCCATATCTCCTACGGAGACGCTACGCGAACGTCATTCGTCATTCGCCATAATCCCCGCCTGAGCCATACTTGAATGCATCGAGCCAACGCTGACTATAGTATCGTGCGGTGGGTGAAAGGGTCGTCAGCCAGGGAGCAATCAGGGGTTGGCTGAGGGGATATAGGGCGGCGTAGGTTGCTAGGGTAACGTAGTGCCGCATCCAGGAGGCGAGGGCAGGAATCCCGACTTGGGGAATGACGCTGACGACGACCTGGGGACGAGTGAGGGCGGTTTTGGTCAAGGTTTTAAAGAGGGCGGGAAACTGCACCACATCTTGTAGAAATGG
>JBBSCL010000394.1:0-4185 GCA_038250345.1 Leptolyngbyales cyanobacterium | reverse complement strand
CTTGCCCTTGACCATAATTTATTCACCGCAACCTTAGCCATTAGCTGGATCGTCGTATCCTCGATTGCATTCATGTCGCCTCTAACAAGCTTCAGCGACTTCGTCAATCGCTGGTTTCATTCGGACACTGTGGCATTTACTGCAATCTTTTTGGTTGCTGGGTTAGCAGCCGTAATCCTGTATTGGCTGCATGTTTTCACTCAAATCCTGACAATTCTAGCTGCTGAAACCCTTGCCCGAATTGACCTACAGGCAAGAGATGTGAATGGAATGCAATCCTTTTGGCTATTAACAACCGTTTGTCTCATCGGCTTAGGGTTTGGTTGGATCGTCAACACGATTTGGTAGAGCAATTTAAACCCAAGAGTTTCTGGCATCGCCGCACAAAATAGGCATGAACAAAATCGCCGATTTGACAATAAAAAAAGCAGCCTTAGCGGCTGCTGAATTTGTTAGTGCATGAGGTGAATGGCTTCACTGTAGAACGACATCTTGAGTGAAGCTATGCGGTTACCGTTTTGGATACGCTCTCGCAAAGATGGACACTCTAATGGCTGGCACATTCTTAAAACATGACTTTTGAAAATTTCGCAATACTAATCACACAAGCGTTTAACTGTACTTCTTGCCCTCCGGTCACTCGACCGGAGGGCAGTTTTATTTCAAATGAAGACAAGCTACTGCGATCGCACCTATTTCAAAAGACGGAAAATGAACGGGTATCGGAATAACTCGTCAGGCGTGTTGAGGCAATGAAAGATTGCCCAAGCGGTCAATCCCCAATGAATGAGCCACCAAATGCCGCCCGCTAATCCAAAGGTGACGAATGAAAGAGGGACTAGAAAAATTCCATAGAGCCAAACATTGAAGTGAAAGTTAATGGCTTCCCTTGCGTTATCTTTCACCACAGGATCATCGGAAATATTCAAAATTGCGATCGGAATCAGAATTGAGAAGAGAGTGGCGCTGATGAAAATTGACCCGTGAGCCAATGAAGACAAAAGTTTGCGCTTATCAGAATCAAAAGTATTAGGAGTTTGCATAAAGAGCCTTACATTCATTTGGGCTGCACTACACTGCTACTATACAGCGATCGCTTAAGGGCTGCGATCGCAAAAACCCACCCCAAATTAGTGAGTTTTCCGTAAGAGCTATTAAAAATAATTGCTCAACCCTTTGAGCCGAAATTGCGCTGAATCTTACTTGAGTAATCGATAAATAAAAGGATACCGATAGGGTTTGTTGGGGTCGCTAACCGAATGAACGATCGCAATAATTGGCAACACAAAACTGGCGACACCCAACAACATTAAAAGCGGAATTCCAATTGCCACAAATATCAGCAAGAAGAAAATCGCTGCATAAATATAAAGATTAAAGTGAAAGTTAATCGATTCTTTTGCATTATCTTTAACGACCTGATCGTCTGAAATCACTAAAATTGCGATCGGAATTCCAATTGCAATGAAAGTATAGCTAAAGAAAATTGCTCCGTGAGCTAAAGCAGACAGCAGTTTACGACGTTGAGTGAGATCATCCATAGCGAATTTCAATCCATGCGATGGGAACCGGGGAACGGGCAGCAAATCCATACTAGGCGCTGATCACCCATAGTCCAGTCTAGCTTCATTCTGGTCGGGTTTCATCCAGTAAATTCTTGCCCTTGTAGCCCTGTTTAAGGTACTGCTAGACTTGAGATTCTATCGGATAAACTCCGGTTTTCAAGATTTACCTATCCGGCGAATAAATGTCCACTGAAATCCAGGCTGAATTGCAGACCCAGGTTGAGCGTCGTCGTAACTTTGCTATCATCTCTCACCCCGATGCCGGCAAAACCACGTTGACAGAAAAACTGTTGCTGTATGGGGGTGCCATTCACCAAGCTGGAGCCGTCAAAGCTCGACGGGCGCAGCGTCATGCCACTTCCGACTGGATGGAAATGGAGCAGCAACGTGGCATTTCGATTACCTCCACCGTGCTGCAATTTGATTACAAAGGCTACCAGATCAACTTACTGGATACACCCGGTCACCAAGATTTTAGTGAAGACACCTATCGCACCCTTGCCGCTGCTGACAATGCGGTAATGCTGATTGATGCGGCAAAGGGTCTGGAGCCACAAACTCGCAAGCTGTTTGAAGTTTGCCGTTTGCGCGGGCTGCCAATTTTTACGTTTGTCAACAAACTCGATCGCCCTAGCAGGGAACCGCTAGAACTGCTAGACGAAATTGAGCAGGAATTGGGCTTGGCGACCTACGCGGCAAATTGGCCGATCGGGATGGGCGATCGCTTCAAAGGTGTGTTTGAGCGCAGCACCCAGAAAATTCACCTGTTTGAACGAATTTCCCACGGGCAGCGAGAAGCCGTAGATACGATGATTGACTTTGGCGATCCCCGGATTGAGCAGTTGTTAGAACAGGATTTATATTATCAATTCAAAGATGACTTGGAACTGCTAGAAGGCGTTGGCTCCGAGCTGGATCTAGAAGCAGTTCATGCGGGCATGATGACTCCAGTATTTTTTGGCAGTGCCATGACCAACTTTGGGGTAGAGCCATTCCTCAATGCCTTTTTAGACTACGCCCTCAAGCCAACTCCCCATGTGAGCAATCAAGGCGAAATTGAGCCAACTTATCCCGAATTTTCAGGGTTTATCTTCAAGCTTCAGGCAAACATGGACCCAAAACACCGCGATCGCGTTGCCTTCGTGCGGGTGTGTTCTGGCAAGTTTGAGAAAGATATGACCGTGAATCATGCGCGGACTGGAAAACTGGTGCGGTTATCTCGTCCCCAAAAATTGTTTGCCCAAGATCGAGAAGTGATCGAAACCGCCTATCCAGGTGATGTGATCGGCTTGAATAATCCGGGCGTATTTGCGATCGGTGACACCATTTACGTCGGTCAAAAGCTGGAATATGAAGGCATTCCGTCCTTTTCACCCGAATTGTTTGCCTACCTCAAAAATCCGAATCCATCCAAATTTAAGCAATTTCAAAAAGGGGTGCAAGAACTGCGAGAAGAAGGTGCCGTGCAAATTATGCATTCCGCCGATGACTCAAAGCGGGAGCCAATTTTGGCAGCAGTGGGGCAATTGCAGTTCGAGGTGGTGCAGTTTCGGATGCAAAGTGAATATGGCGTGGAAACAACCCTGGAACTGTTGCCTTATTCCGTGGCTCGCTGGGTCGTGGGCGGCTGGGAAGCCCTAGAAAAAGCGGGACGGCTATTTAACACGGTGACGGTCAAAGATAGCTGGAACCGTCCGGTGCTGCTGTTTCGCAACGAGTGGAATGTGGGACAAGTGGAAGCGGATCACCCTGAGTTACAACTAAACGCGATCGCCCCCGTAGTTTCGGGGAGAGAACCCGCCTCCCTGTAGAGGTATCCTTAAAAGGTTCCAAGTGGGAGTCCACACCTATGACTTCTCCTCAGTCGTCTACCAATGCTGCCAATCTGACCGATCTAGAAGCGGGGTTAGCCGCGTTCAAGCAAGAGGATTATTCCACCGCCGCTTTGCTGCTAGAAAATTCGCTTTCCATGCCTACTGAGCAGCCTTTGGTTGCACGGGCGCAAATGGCGATCGCGATCGCCTACGAGCGACTGGGCGAAACCGTTCAAGCAGCGGAAGTTTGCCAACAGCTACAGAACAATTCTAGTGAGCAGGTGAAAACCTGGGCAATCCGCACCCTAGACACCTTGATCAAACGCCATCCTCATTTGGCACACTTACACAACATCCCTAGCGCATCAGAAGAGCCAAAGTCTTCAGCAGAAATCTCAGATTCCTCAATGGATCTCAGCGGCTTTGTGCCGTTGTCATCGCCAATTCCGACCCAATCATCCAGCCAAACGGGATTTATCCCGCTAAATACCGCATCCGAGCAATCTGATCCAGCTTCACACCCCATCAGGTCAGCTTCTGCGGTGGTTCCGCCCATTGCGACACCCAATAAAGCAGCCGTTGAACCCGTTGAACCATCGGTTAATCTTTATCAACCCACTTGGCGCAATGCGGAACGGGCAAAAAACTGGAAGCCCTTAAGGCAAGTAAAACGGCTCCAGTTAGCGGCGATTCAACTTGTGACGGCGATCGCCCTCTTTGTCGGCATTCAGCAGCTACTTTACTGGGTGTTTGCGTCTTACGAAACGATGCTGGTTAGGCTGTTGCCCCGCTTGGGATTTAGTATT
>JBBSCL010000393.1:0-4205 GCA_038250345.1 Leptolyngbyales cyanobacterium | reverse complement strand
TTTGACAGTTCTTCAGGGCTAAGCTCATAGATATCTACATCTAAAGGGCTGCCTGGATCAATCTGGTTCTTAATGCCATCTAAGCCCGCGCAAACCATTGCAGCAAAAGCCAAGTAAGGGTTGCAAGATGCATCTGGACAGCGGAATTCCAAGCGTTTTGCTTTGGGGCTATCGCCGGTTAAGGGAATCCGAATGGAGGCAGAGCGATTGCCCTGGGAATATGCTAGGTTCACTGGAGCTTCAAACCCAGGCACCAGGCGCTTGTAGGAGTTAGTGGTTGGGTTAGTAAATGCCAGAATAGAAGGCGCGTGTTTGAGCAAGCCGCCAATGTACCACAGTGCAGTTTGGCTGAGTTGGGCATAGCGATCGCCAAAGAAAGTGGGTTGCCCATCTTTCCAGATTGATTGGTGACAGTGCATCCCCGATCCATTATCGCCAAACACAGGCTTGGGCATAAAGGTGACTGACTTACCATACTTTTTGCCCACATTCTTGATGCAGTATTTGTAGGTCATCAGAAAATCGGCTGCTTGCACTAATGGCGCAAACCGAAATCCCAGTTCACACTGCCCTGCTGTTGCTACTTCGTGGTGGTGCTTTTCGATCGGCACCCCGCACTTCTTCATCGTCATCAACATCTCGGTTCGCATATCTTGCAGCGTATCGGTAGGAGCAACTGGGAAATAGCCTTCCTTGTTACGAACCTTATAGCCCAAGTTGCCACCGGGTTCTTGCCGACCAGAGTTCCAAGCAGCCTCAACGCTATCAACTTTGTAGTAGCCCTCGTTTTGGGTTTGGTCAAATTGAACGTTGTCAAACACAAAGAACTCCGCTTCGGGTCCAAAGTAGACCGTATCGCCTAATCCGGCTGCTTTGACTGCCTCAACTGCTTTGTTGGCAATGGAACGAGGATCGCGGCTGTAGGGTTGCCCGGTTCTCGGCTCAACGATGCTGCAAATCATGCTCAGGGTTGGCTCTTCCATAAATGGGTCGATCCAAGCCGTGTTTGGATCGGGCACCATTGCCATATCTGAGTCGTTGATGGCTTTCCAGCCCCGGATGCTCGATCCGTCGAAGGCAACGCCATCGGTAAAACTATCGGCATTGATCATGTCTTGGTACAGCGTTAAGTGCTGCCAAATTCCGGGTGTATCAATGAACTTCAGATCAATCATCTGAATCTTGTCACGCTTGATCCAGTCCAGGATTTCCTGCGGGGTGGTCATGAAATACTCCTTAATTCGTGCGGACTGTTTCCAAATACTGGGAAACAGAAAAAGCAGTCAGAATTCCAGTGTCGTAGCTGGTGCTAACCTAGGAGCAGTTCTGATAAGGCTACAGCGTCACTATACTTGTAATGATCCTAAAGAGTGGGCTACTCTGACTTTGTATCAAAGATTACATAATGAGTTTGTCAAAACAGACTCAAGCATTGACCGCAAAAGTAGTCATTCTAAAGAGCATGAATGGCTACGATCGCGCTCTTTCTCAATATCTCTTTACACGCCAAAACAACTGAGAGATGGAGCTTGTAGGGTTGTCACTGCATGTTAGACTAGCCGTGCTGAGGTGAGCGAAACTACTCCGTTAGAGATAACCAAAAGCATTTATTTTTGAACTATTTAAGAATGCCTGGGGGAAAGTTCAATGCGTGACGCAGTTACAAGTTTAATTAAAAACTACGACAATACAGGTCGATACCTCGACCGAGATGCCATGGATCGGCTGAAATCCTATTTTGATACGGGGATGCTGCGTGTGCAGGCAGCATCCGTGATTAACTCTAACGCAGCAGGCATCGTTAAACAGGCAGGATTGCGCTTGTTTGAGGAATTGCCCGAATTGATTCGTCCGGGTGGAAATGCCTATACCACTCGTCGATATGCCGCTTGCCTCAGAGATATGGATTATTACTTGCGCTATGCCAGCTATGCATTAGTGGCAGGTGACACAGATGTGCTAGACGAGCGCGTGCTAGAAGGTCTGCGGGAAACCTACAACTCCTTAGCAGTGCCCATTGGCTCTACCGTATATGGCATTCAGGTGATGAAGGAAATTGTTAAAGAGCAAGTGGCAGCGGCTGGCATTCCGGTCGGCAATATGCTAGACCAACCCTTCGACTACATGACTCGCGAGTTGAGCGAAACCAATATCTAATTAGGATTTGTAAAGTGGGGTATGGGTAGAGAGCGGTGGATTACGCGATCGCCCATGCCCCATTTATGTTTAAGAAACAATAACCTGAACGATGCCCCATTCCTACCACATCATCGTTGAAAATAACCCCGCCATTATCTACGGCACACGCGGTGGTGCGCCCGAGAAGCTTCTGCCTAACCTTGAAAAATTTTTGGATACCTTTTGGAAAGAGCGGGACACATTTGGCGAATATGTAGACACGCCCGAATGCTTGGTTGCCCAAATTACCATTCGCTTTGGCTATGCCACCTGCGAAGACGACTTTTCCAATATTCGCGTCGGTGTTCACTATAAGCCTACTGCGAGCTATCTCTATTGGGTTGGGCTAGATCGAACCGTGACGGTGTGGGTGGCTGAAGTAGCCTACCGCGATCGCCCAGAGCTTGGTTTGGCAGGATGTGTTCTATGGTCGGATATTCAGTGTCAGCTACCGGAACGAATGGACAAGTCTAAATAGACAGGCTTTGGCTGCAAATTCAAGGTTTCTAGCAAGATTGGTCGCGAAACCAACCCTTCTGATCAGAACCTTAAACGACGAGCAGTTAACAGTCGATAGCCGACAGTGATTGCGGTAAATGCCACTACAAAATTCCACAAGCTCGTGGGCTTTAGTGATACGCCACTGCTGAGAAATACTGACACAATTCCCGCGACGAGAAAAATCCAGCCAAAACTTTTGGTTTGCCTTGGAAACACAACTAGACAGATAATCCCAATCATCAAAGCTAGAACAGAGCCAACAGCGGGTAGATTTCCCCAGAAAAATGGTGAGAAATAAGTCGAAAAAATGATGTTTTGACCCAAGA
The DNA here is from genome assembly GCA_038250345.1 of Leptolyngbyales cyanobacterium. Classification (GTDB taxonomy): domain Bacteria; phylum Cyanobacteriota; class Cyanobacteriia; order Leptolyngbyales; family Leptolyngbyaceae; genus ULC077BIN1. The sequence continues at coordinate 1,200 of JBBSCL010000393.1, read as the reverse complement.
CGTAAGTGCCTGCAAGTAGAAACAGAATGCCAATTAGCTTTTGCATGATGGTTGATGCTCTGGATTTCGCTTAGTGTTCCCAGATCAAGCTAAACATTGCTGATTGGATGAATTGCAAGTGAATTTCTAAGCATCATTTGGCAGAGACAAGGCTAGTTGATAAATTTGGCGGCGGGGCAGAGCGGTCTGTTGGGCAAGCTGGCGGCTGGCTTCAGAGCGGGAGATTCCTTGGTTGAGTAGGGCTTGCAGTTCAGCTTTAAGGGCATCATCGGTCAGAACCAGCGGGTTGAGTTCTGCGCCTGCTAACACGAGGGTAAATTCTCCCATGGGTTCGCGATCGCGATACTGATCAATCGCTTCAGCAATCGTACCGCGCCAGAATTCTTCGTGTAGCTTGGTGAGTTCTCGTGCCAACACGATCGCGCGATCGCTGCCCAATATCAGCAAATCTTGCAGGGTTTGGCGTAACCGATGGGGCGCTTCATAAAAAACCAGGGTGCGCGACTCAGAGGTGAGCCGTTCCAAATGGGCGCGGCGATCTTTGGGTTTTGCGGGCAGAAAACCTTCAAACACAAAGCGATCGCTGGGCAAGCCAGAGGCGATTAAGGCTGCCACCACTGCGCTACAGCCGGGAATCGGAACGACAGTCAGCCCTGCTTCTACACAGGCTTTGACCAACTCATAGCCCGGATCAGAAATTCCCGGCATTCCGGCATCGCTGACCAGGGCGATCGCTTGCCCTTGTTGCAGCCGTTCCACCAGTTCCCCAGTGCGGGTGATGCGATTATGCTCGTGATAGCTCACTTGGGGCGTAGTAATTTGAAAGTGGTGCAGCAGTTTTCCCGTGTGGCGGGTATCTTCTGCCGCGATCGCGTCCACAGCTTGCAAAATCCGCACTGCCCGAAAGGTGATGTCTTCCAGATTGCCGATCGGCGTTCCAACAATATAAAGCGTTCTTGGTTTAGGATCAGATGGCACAGTTTTCTGTCAATATAAGCTGTTTGGTTAGTGGGTTACGCTGTCGCCAACGGCACCCTACCGACACCCCTCAGCTAACGGCGTGATGCATGGACTGTTTGTCGGATTAACGACGCTAGATTTAATCTATCAGGTGACGAAGCCACCAAAGCCAAATCAAAAGCTGGTGGCTTTCGACCATACAGCATCGTCTGGCGGTCCGGCGACGAATGCAGCAGTGGC
>JBBSCL010000392.1:0-4208 GCA_038250345.1 Leptolyngbyales cyanobacterium | reverse complement strand
GAAGGTATCAGTGGGCATCTACGCTATAAGCTCACTACATTTGTTGTGGATGAAAATCTGCGAATTCGAGCCGTAGTTCCCTTTGAGGAACCTCTGGGCTACGTGGAGCGGCTACTGGAAACGGTAGAAACCCTGACTGCGCCCACCAATATGTCTAGCAACCTTGCTACTCGACAAGCACCTGTGCTGTTTGTGCCCGACGTGTGCGATCGCGATTTTTGTCAATTTTTAATTCATCAATACGAGCGCAATGGCGGACGAGAATCGGGCTTTATGCAAACCGTGGGCGACAAGCTCACCGAAGTGACGAACCCCCAGGTGAAACGCCGAAAAGATTGGGTGCTGAGCGATGCGGAGATACTAAAGCAAGTGAATGATCTGATTTGGCGACGGGTGAAACCGGAAATTGAAAAAGCGTTCCAATTCAACATCACTAACTCTGAGCGCTACGTTGTGGGCTGTTATGACGAGCGCGATCGCGGTTTTTTCAAAGCCCATCGTGACAACACCCTACCGGGAACTGGACACCGCCGTTTTGCCATGACCCTCAACCTGAATGCCGAGGATTATGATGGCGGACATCTTCGCTTTCCAGAATATGGCTCAACGCTCTACCGTCCTGACACTGGAGAAGCCATCATTTTTTCATGCTCCTTATTGCATGAAGCAATGCCCGTCACTCAAGGACACCGCTTTGCCTTGTTGACCTTCTTTTACGGCGAAGCAGAAGCTAAAATTCGCGCCCAAGAACAGCAGCAGGTTTTATTTAGCGGTGCATCAATGGGACAAATTTCCAAGCCAGCGCGATCGCTCACAGGTCAAGCTGCTTTTGGATTTCAGGGCGATCGCGCTAAGAAGAGAAAACGCTAAGCAGAAGCGAACAAATGTGCTAATTTTGAAGTATTCATCACTCAATCCAACGTGTATGAGCGCGATCGCCTCTGTCTCTCAATCACCCAACCCCGTTCACTACCTAAGCTCAGACGGAAAACCTGCGGCTGAAACCTACGACCATCTTTACGCCATTTTGATGATTTTGGAAGTCCTGCGGCAATTCCTGCAAGGGCAACAGGCAACCGTTTTAGCAAACCAATTTTTGTACTATGCCGAAGGCAATTCAAAGCTGCGAATTGCCCCCGATGTCATGGTTATTTTTGGGGTAGCACCGGGTGGACGCGACAACTATAAGATCTGGGAAGAAGGGCAAGTTCCCAAGGTGATTTTTGAAATCACCTCTAAAAGTACCCGGCATGAGGATTTTGAGCATAAAAAAAACCTATATGAACAGCTTGAAGTTGAGGAGTATTGGCTGTTTGACCCCAAGGGCGAATGGATTGCCAAGCAACTCGTTGGCTATCGGTTAATCGATGATGCGCTGCAACCCGATGCAATCCGGTACTATAGCCCCATTGACGATTTCAAAAGTAGAGCGCTCAATTTACAGCTACGAATTGAAGGGAAACTGATTGGGTTTTATCGGTTGGATACGGGTGAAAAGCTGCTGCTGCCCGAAGAACTCGCCCAAGCCCTACAAGCTGAAACCATTGCCCGTTCTGAAGCAGAGCAGCGGGCAGAGGTGGAAGCACAGCGGGCAGAAGAAGCAGAGCGGCAACTGGCTCAAGAGCGGCAGTTACGAGCAGAGTTGTTGCAACAGTTACGCGATTCGTGGAACGTTAGCGAAGCTTTCCACAGGACTCCCTACGGGAATCGCGGCATTGACATTCAAACACCATGATCGGCTACCTCAAAGGCACTGTTGCCAGCATCCAAAAAGTTGGAAATCGCGTAATTCTCACCTTAGAAGTCAATCAAGTCGGCTATGACGTGCAGATTGTGCCGCGTCTGGTGATGCAGTTGCCCACTGTTGGCGAAACCATGCAGGTGTTTACCCATTTGCAAATTCGCGAAGAAGTCGTGACTCTGTTTGGGTTTGGAGCCGCCGCCGAGCGAGATTTGTTTCGTCAATTGGTCAGCGTCAGCGGCATTGGTCCTCAGCTTGCCGTGGCGCTGTTGGATACGCTTGGCTTGCAAGACTTGGTGCAGGCGATCGTTTCCGGCAACACTCGCGCCCTCTCGAAAACTCCGGGAGTAGGCGGCAAAACAGCCGAACGAATTTCCTTAGAATTGCGAACTAAACTAGCCGAGTGGCGACAGCAAGCAGGCATCCTCACCGCTCCTGCGGCAGGTCCCGCGATCGCCCTCCAAGAAGATGTAGAGATGACGCTGCTAGCACTGGGCTATACTAACAGCGAAATTTCTCAAGCGCTCCAAGCCGTCGGCACGAGTACCACACTTTCTAAGCGAGATGATGCCGAAGAATGGATTCGGGAAGCGATCGGCTGGTTAAGTCAGTAAGGTAAAGCCAACAGTTAAGTTTTAAGTTTTGAATCTACAACTCAAAACTCAAAATTGAGAACTCAAAACTTTTTTCTCTTCCCCCCTTACCCTCCATACTGCCAACCCGTGCTTTCTAGCAGCAGCGGTTCGCCTTCTCGGTGAATGCCAGCAGCGATCGCCTCTCCCACAAAAACCGTGTGGTCGCCTTGTTCAACGGAGCCAACGACTCGGCATTCTACATAACCCAGGGAATCGGTGATAATTGGGCAGCCCGTTTCACCCAGATAAAATTCTACATCTTCAAACTTGTTACCAACCCGTCGTTGGGGTTTGAAGAAAGCTTGCGCCAAGTCTTTCTGTCCAGCTTCTAAAATGCTGAGGGCAAAAACGCCGCTGGCTTTGATCATGGCGTGAGATTTGGAATCTTGCTTAACGCAATTGACCACGAGGGGTGGTGTAAAAGAGGCTTGCATGACCCAGCTTGCGGTATAGCCGTTGACTTCATCGCCCTCTTTCACGCCACAGATATATAGCCCGTGGGGAATTTTACGGAGCATCGTCTTTTTTGCCTGTTCATCTAGCAAGGGGCACCACCTAGTTAAAAACTACATCGTTAGTGTATCAAGTCGATCGCGATCTCAACTCCGGAATCCACCTTCAGAAGTGTGTTTTGACTAATAGCGGGAATGCTAGGAGTAACTTCAAAATCGCTTCCGCTTTGGGTGATAAACCAGACAGTTTCAGTCGATCTGCTAATTAAAGTTCTTGAGGAAAATTGGATGTCTGCAACGAAATTTTTGGCTCCCGCAATTGGCGCGATCGCGATCGCCGCAGGTGGAACCGCCGCCTACATGCATTTCAAGAATACGCCAAAAGATGTGATGACTCCACTGGCGATCGCCCAAATCGTGCCCGATGATGCCTACATGGCTGCCTTTATTTCGGCAGATGAACAAGCCTGGGCAAAGCTTAAGCAGTTTGGCACACCGGAAGCGAAAGTGGTGGTTGCAGAGAAATGGAACACCTTACAGCAGCAACTTTTAACCCAGAGCAACATTGATATTGAGAAAGACCTGAAACCCTGGGTTGGCAATACGATGGTGGCGCTGCTGCCCAATTCAGGCACTACCCAGAAAACCAGTGTGCTAGTGGTGACCAGCATTAAAGACAAAATTAGCGCCATGAACTTTGCCATGAAGTTGGCAAATCAAGGCGGCAGCAAGGCAAAAGAAAGCGATTATCAGGGCAATAAGATTATTGAAAATACAGCCAACTCTGTTTTTGCGGCAGTCGTCAAAGATTACTTGGTAATTGCCAGCGATCGCCAAGGCTTAGAAGAAGCGATCAACACCACTAAAGGGCAACCTTCCTTTGCCTCTAAACCCGGCGCTGAGAGTTTGTTGAAAAAGGGCGTAGATGTCCAAAATTCGATCGCCCAAGTCTATCTGATAGATTACGCTGGTGCGGTTCAAGCGTTGACAAATGGCAACAATCAAACGACTTCGCTCCCCTCTGCCACATTAGAACAGCTTAAGCAGGTCAAGTCTCTGGTGGCTGGAGTCGGGACGGATGAGGGTGGAATGCGAATCAAAGCGATCGCCGCGATGAATCCTCAAGCGCCCAAATGGGAGTACAAACCCACTCCTGGTAAAATAATTGCTCAACTGCCTGCCGATACGTTGGCATTGGTTAGTGGCGCGAATTTAAGCAGCTATTGGAATCAGGCAACCCAGCAAGCTAAATCCTATCCAGAAGGAGAGCAAGCGATCGCCCAAGCCCGTCAAGCATTTAAATCAGCAGATTTTGATCTAGACAAAGATATTTTTGGCTGGATGGACGGCGAGTTTGGCATGGCGCTAATTCCCTCCGAT
>JBBSCL010000391.1:0-4211 GCA_038250345.1 Leptolyngbyales cyanobacterium | reverse complement strand
GTTATAGATAATCAGGAACTCTGGTTTTCTGCAAATGTTTCGCCATTGTCTCCAGAAACGGTCATTTGGGTGGCGCGAGATGTCAGTGAACACAAACATAGAGACGCTGAACGGTTGCAAGCAGAGAAAGCACTCCGCGAGAACGATCGCCAACTGCGTAAACAAAACCGTGTTTTACTCGAACTGGCAAAAAGTGCGGTGCTAAATGAGGGCAATCTGGATGCTGCTCTTCAACAAATTACTGAGGCGGCTACCCGCACTTTAGAAATAGAACGAGCCAGTGTGTGGCGGTTTAACGACACATTTACCGCGCTAGAATGCTTGGATTTGTATCAGCGATCGCCCAACCAACACACTTCGGGCACCCAACTCACGGCGGCTAATTTTCCCATCTACTTTAGTGCCTTGGAAGAAGAGGTCACCCTGACGACTGATGACGTTCATGCCGATCCCCGTACCCAAGAGTTTGCTGGCTCTTATCTAACCACAACCGGAGTCACCTCTCTGCTGGATACGCCCATTCGCTCTGGTGGTCAAACCATTGGAGTCGTTTGCTTAGAGCAGGTCGGCAAAACCCATCACTGGACTGTGGAAGAACAAAGCTTTGCCCGTTCCATCGCCGATTTAATTGCTTTAGGAATTGCGGCTCAAGCCCGTCGCCGCACCGAAGCCGCCCTCAACATTTCCCAAGAAAAGTTTGCCAAAGCCTTTCGCGCTTCTCCCGATTTCATCACGATCAGTTCCCTCCAAACTGGAAATTTTATTGATGTCAACGAAAGTTTTTTAGAAGCGTCTGGCTACACCCATGCAGAAGTGCTGGGTCAAACCGTGTTTGATCTGGGTGCTTGGGCAAACCACGACGATCGCACAGAACTGCGCCGTCTGATTGCCGAGCAATCCGCGATCAAAGACTTAGAAATTCAGCTTCGCAAAAAAAATGGTGACGTGATGACGGCGCTGCTTTCTGCTGAAATCATTGAGCTAGAAGGCGAACTTTGCTTACTTGCTGTGACGAAGGACATTACCGATCGCAAACGGGCAGAAGCCGCGATCGCCGAAAGCCAGAAAAAATATCGCGACCTAGTAGAATCCGCCAGCACTATCATTTTGCGCTGGGATACGAGGGGTTGCATCACTTTCTTAAATAGTTACGGGCAAGAGTTTTTTGGCTATACAGAAGATGAGATTTTAGGACAAAACATTATTGGCACCCTAGTTCCTGCCCAAGCGGACTCTTGGGAAAACCTGCAACTTTGGATCGAGGAATTGTGCCAAACCCCGGAATATTACCAGGATGCGGAATCTGAAAACTCTCGCAGCACGGGAGAAAACGTCTGGGTGAAGTGGTCGATCAAAGCCATTTTGGATGATCACGGCGAGATTAACGAAATTTTGTCGATCGGATTTGATATTAGCGATCGCAAGCGTGCCGAAGCCGCCCTTCAAGAAAAAGAACAATATCTCCGCTTGATTTTAGATAACATTCCCCAACAGGTATTTTGGAAAGATACCAATCTAGTCTTTTTGGGCTGCAATCAAAACTGGGCAGAAGCCGCGCAACTGGGCGATCCAGATGAGATTGTCGGCAAAACTGATTTTGATCTGCTGCCCGATGCCGCGATCGCCGAGCAGTTTCGCACCCAAGACCGCCAGATTATCGAAACCGATACGCCCCAACTTCACTTCATTGCCCCCAAAGTAAGATCGTTTGATGGTAAAAAATCTTGGCTCGACATCAGCAAAATTCCAATTCACGATCATTGGGGCAACGTGATCGGCATTTTGGGCGTAATCGAAGACATCACTCTCCGCAAGCAAGCCGAAGAAGCCCTCGCGATTGAGCAAGAACGGTCTGAAAAACTGCTGCTCAACGTGTTGCCTCAAGCGATCGCCGATCAACTCAAACAAAGTCTGGATCTGCTGCAAGAACGCACTAGCAAGGCGCTGATTGCCGAAAGTTATGATGAGGTAACCGTGTTGTTTGCGGATATCGTCAGCTTTACCAATCTGTCTGCAAATATTTCTGCCGCCGATTTAGTTGGATTACTCAATCGGATTTTTCTGGTGTTTGATGACCTCTGCGAGAAACACGGCATCGAAAAAATCAAAACGATTGGGGATGCTTACCTAGCAGTGGGAGGATTACCTAGCCCCCGCGCTGATCATGCCGAAGCGATCGCCAACATGGCATTGGATATTCAGCAAGAAATCAAGCAGTTTCGCACCTACGAAGGACACGCGATCGCAGTTCGCGTGGGGATTAACACAGGCTCCGTCATTGCCGGAGTCATTGGTAAAAAGAAATTCACCTACGATCTCTGGGGTGACACGGTTAATATTGCCAACCGCATGGAGTCTCATGGTATTCCCGGCAGAATTCAAGTTACCGAATCCACCTACCAACGCTTGAAGGATCGATATCAATTTGAGCGACGGGGCATTGTTGACATCAAAGGAAAAGGTGAAATGCCGACCTACTGGCTGCTTAGAAAAAACAGTTAGTGATCGCAATTTGCTTAGCTCAGCGATCGCAATCGGCTGCGATAGGTGACACCATCTAACCCATCTCCATAAGTGCTTGCAGGACTAATCGATTGCTGCAATCGAGCAATGCGTTCAGGGGTTGCCGGGTGGGTGCTGAGAAACGTCGGGACTGACCGTGACTGAAGCAGCTTGGACATAAAATTGACCATTGCAGATTGGGCATAGCCAGTTTTAGCTAAAGTCTGCAATCCCATCGTGTCCGCTGCATACTCATCTTGGCGGCTATTGGGGCGGCGAAATGCCAATTCAACTCCAATATTCACAGCCGTATTGCGATCTAATCCCGCCGCTCCCACTACTCCACTGGCAACCGCCATCTTCCTCATTTGAGCGACAGAATGCCGTCCAGCAATGTGACCAATTTCATGTGCCATGACGCTAGCAAGCTCTGCTTCGTTGCTCGCCAAAGTCAGCAGTCCTCGGTTGATGTAGACAAAACCGCCCATTGTGGCAAACGCATTCACTCCGCGATCGTCCACCACCTGAAAGCGATAAGGAATATTAGGACGGGTGCTAGAGGCAGCCAGCCGTTGCCCAATCTGATTCACGTATTCATTCACCTGGGAATTTTGCAGAATGCGAACTTGCCCTCGCGTTAACTGCTGATTAATCCGCTGACCAATTTCAACTTCTTGCCGATCAGATAAGCTAGAAAGCTGAATCACCTGGATGCCTCGCAAAATCAAATCGCCCCAAGAAATGGCTTGAGCCACCATCGGTTGACCCACGGTTAGGAGCAACGCGATCGCGATTGAAATACTAAGGTATCCCCAGCGCCGCAGTTGCCGAGAAAGCTGAGAGTAATACCTAGGCATAGGTTGGACTCGGTAAGGGATAAATTAGCAACTGCATCAATTTGTCTTGAAACACTAGAAATTAACGCGCCAAAAATAAATGCTGCTGCCATTCCTAGCGACGCACCAAATTACTTAGAAGTTCCCCTCAACCTCTAAACAACCTAAAAAACAAATAAAAATTAACATAACTAAAAACAGTTGCCAAGTTTGACAAATTTTTCGTCAATCTAATGGCAACCGTCTCCAACAAATATTTTTATGGGTGCTGCAATGCAAATCAACGGCTAGTTGTAACGTCTTTTGCGTCGAGCCATCACTGCCTTGCGCTTCTGCTTTTCAATGGGCGTTTCAAAATGCCGATGGGATCTCAAATCTGCCAAAATTCCTGCCTTAGAAACCTGGCGTTTAAATCTCCGCAGGGCAGAATCAATTCCTTCATTTTCGCCAAGAACTACTTGGGTCATCCGCGACAAACTCTCCAGTTAACGAACATCATCTTAACTAATTTATCATTTCGATAAAACAGATATTCAGCAATTTTGCAGTATGCTCCCAAGCTCTGTCAATCAGGCAACTCGATCGCCCCAGTTCAACAACCTCTCAGAAAGTGTGGAATGTGAAGTGTGGAGGGAAAATTTTGAGTTCGCCATATCTCCCTCGGAGACGCTATCAAACATCAACTGTTAACTGTCAATTATCTAGTCAGCTATTCTGATTTGCTGATTTAAACCGACCTGCTAAAAAGTCTCGCTCTTTTAAGTGCTTCGTTTTGCGACCCGTCACCCGCCTACGCCACATTCTAAAGCTGGAAGGCTTCATTTCGCGCCGCATCAGAGCAATTACCTGCTTTTCCTGCAAACCAAACTGAAG
>JBBSCL010000390.1:0-4226 GCA_038250345.1 Leptolyngbyales cyanobacterium | reverse complement strand
GGTGTTGTAGGATGCCATAACGAAGCCCCACAGCCCAAAACTGGGGACATCCACGACATAGGGATACACGTTTAGCCCAACGGATTTCAAGGTTTCGGCAACGCAGGCAAAGGCTTTGGGGGCAAAAAATGGGCTGGAAGCTTGGGTGACAAATACGCCGTCAGGAGCCAGCCGAGCCAGCAATCGCTGGTAGAATCCTTGGGCGTAGAGTTTGGCAATCACGGCGCGATCGGGGTCAGGAAAGTCGGCAATGATTACATCAAAGCGATCGCTGAGAGTGGGCGCAGTCACAAAAGCATCGGCTTGAATCACCTGCACTCGTGGATCGGCATAGGCGTGATCATTTGCCTCCACCAAAAACGGGTGATGTTTTGCTAAATTCACCACTGCCTTATCTAGATCGATCAGCACGACTTTTTCCACATCCTGCCATTTCAGCACTTCACGCAGGGCGAGTCCATCGCCTGCACCCAATAGAAGAATATGACGAGTTGCGAGTGGTGAACTTTGAGTTTTGAGTTCAGCATTCGACGTTGGAAGGTTGGGGTTCGAGGGTTGAGGTTCGGATTGCGCTCCATTAGTGCGAAGGGCGATGTTGGCACTAATGGCGGGGTGGACGAGGGCTTCGTGGTAGCGATATTCGTCGAGGGTGGAAAATTGCAGATCGCCATCTAGAAACAAGCGCAGGTCAACACCTTGACGAGTTAACACAACGCGCTGATAGGGCGATTGAATGCGGGTGATGACGGGAGCTTTGTATAAGTTGTTTTCTAGGCGATCGCCCAAGGGAATCGTCAACGGCGCAAGTATCAGCAGCGCCAATCCGATCAGCAATCCCCAGCGTTTCCACTGGCGCAGTCCAGGAAAGTTGTGGGCAAGCAAGACCACCATTCCCGCTGGAATTGCCCCAATTAGCGCCGCCGAGGGGAAAATGCCCAAGAGCGGCAGCAGCACAATCGGCAGCAGCAGCGACCCAAACAGCGCCCCGGCATAATCTAATGCCAGCACTCCAGAGAGGGTGTCTTTCAGATTTTCATCTTGCTCTAACAGGCGGGTGATTAGGGGCAACTCCATACCTGCCAAGCTTCCCAGCATGATGGTTCCCAAGAATAAGGCAATCCAAAAAGGACCATCGATCACGAATAGAGCAAACAGCGCTAAGGGAATAATGGCGCTGAGGGGAGCCATCAACAGTTCTACCCAAATAAAAGCAGTTTGCAGTTGGGTTTGTTGACTTGCGCGATCGCCCTTCACCGCCACAAATCGGCTCAGATAAGCGCCCAGCCCCATCGCCGCCAAAAAACCGCCAACCGCTACGCCATAGGCTAAGGCTTGATTGCCGACCAAATAGCTGGCAAGGGTGCCCAACAGCAGTTCCACAGCCAGTCCACAGCCAGAGGAAACTGCCGCCGTCAGCAGCAATAGCCATCGCTGACGACGGCTTAGCGGGTGTTCCTTGATCCAGGCAATGTCACTCATTTTGATGATTGTCTTGATGCTTCATACTTCTATTTCCCGGCACCCGGACCACCCCCGCGAAAACCGCCGTAGGTTTGGCGCGTGGGCGAGGCGACCCAAATGCCGCCCCGATACGAGCCAGACGTTCGAGTATCGTGGCGAACCCAGTGATTATTTTGCTGCTCTTGTCGCAGCACTAATGCAGATTGTTGAGTAAAGCCATAAAAAATGGTGGTTCCGGCTAGGAGTATTGCTAGCAAGGCAAACAATTTGGTCATTGGATTGATTTTAAAGAGGTGACTGAAACGGGAAACAGCGTTTTGCAGTGTTCGCGGACGATGATCTCCGTGCGATCGACGGTGGCATCGGGCGTAACTTCGACATGAAAACCATAGGAGCCACGCGGTTCTAAAATAAAAAAGCTGCTTAATTTACCGTTGGCACCAGTGACTTTGCCGCCCTCTGATTTATTTAACGATAGATAAATCCGATGACTATCGGAATATAGTTGTTCACCATTGCCATCATTGATAACGACAAGCACATTAAGGACTGGCGGCGAGTGTTCATCAGATTTAATATTCACAGACACCCTCACCAGGTTGTTCGTTCCCCCCAAAATGCCGCGCCCACTAATATCACTGTCTCCAATAAACTTATCAATAATCACCTTGCCCGAAAAAGGCGTAACTAAAATTGCCAGAAATGCCAGAAATGCGGTGCCAATGATGCCTGTCCATAGATAGCGAGTATCCACGGCTCCATTCACAACGCTGATCTCAAAGGGCACAGGCTGATCAATCTCTTTTCCAGAGATGTCAGAATATTCCAATATGTTTAAGGTGATGGTCACGAGTTCTGCTTGAGTGGGTCGCACATCTAAGCCGCCCGTTAAATCATCTTCTGCCCAAGTGCCGCTTTCTCCCTCTTCTGCCCAAGTGCCCGACTCGTTCCAAGCTTGTTTGATGCCGCTGGCAATCACCTGACCCTGCTGGTCTTTTAGCTGAATTTCGTAGGTGACCCAGTGATTTTCTGGAATTGCAGCATTGACATCAATTCGCAGTGCGCCAATGGGTTCTTTTTTAAGCTGAATGGGAGGCAATTGCTCCGGCACATCGGGGTCTACCTGGATGGTTTTTGAAACCAGCGATCGCATAAAAATTGGGCTGACCAGCAAGCAAGCAAAAATTCCTGCGGTTGAGAGCAGTGTTAAGTAAGTGAAGGAGTCAAGAAATTTGGCTGTGCGTTGAGTCTTGGGAGAAGACATGGGGGATCACAAAATAACAATGACCGCAATAAACTCTAATCAACCGTTGAGGCAACGATTATGCAGCCGTGTAAATATCATAAAACCGCATATTAGAACGATAGAACATGCCATCAGGGTTGGTCAGTAAATCGCTACAAATAGCTACAGTCTGTCTCTAATTCATTCCGGTTGGTTATTCTCTTCAGCGCCCAGTGGCATAATAGTTGCTCAGCCTAGGAGTTCAAATCGGGAATAATATTGGTAATTATTATGATGCCATTTCTACAAAAGCTGGGAGAAACGATCGCGTGGTCTGTGGTCAGCGTGTTGATCTTTTATGGATGTTTGCGCCTGTTTGATAAGATTGACCCAATTGACTATCGTGAAGAGATTCGCAACGGCAATATTGCGGCTGGATTGATTATGTCATCGATTGTTTTGGCGATCGCAGCGATCGTCATCTCAATTCTGCTCACGCCCTAATACTCATTCACAGCCGTTTTTACATGAATAAACCGCAGACTGAAAATAGCTGTAAGCAACTCGCTTGAAGACTTTCAAAAGTCAGAAGAAAGAGGGTGCCCGATCGCACATTGCGATGATGGATCGAACAGTTGCACATGGAACCAAACCAGTATGAGCTATACAAGGATTCAGACCTTGAAATTCTCACAAGCTTAGTGATGCGACGACGCTATAGAGTAGTTTCTCCGAAATCGGCGATCGCGCCTTTGGTGTAGGCTGGCGAATGTCGATCGCCAATCGCTGGCAACCTACTACAGGTCAAGCAACCGCGATCGCCTTCTTAGAATCAAGCCAGTCTAACTAGTGACGAGATGACTAAATAATCTGCAAAGTATCAATAGCTTTGCTGCGGAGACGTAAGCAATTTCCTCGAAGAACAGCTAGCCTTTAAAGCTCTGGTTTTTCGTTGGGCACTCGGGCTGTAATGCATAGATGCCAACCAAAGTTCTTTTCCAACCACCGAAACAGAGGTTGGGGCATCCAGCGGAAATACCATTCCTTCGTGTACTGATACTGTTTGTAGTCTGGAATGTAGTAAGGAAAAATATGATCAACCTGCATATCGACGATTTCAAAGCCTTCCAATAAATTCCTCGCTTCCTGTTTCGAGTAGATGTAGGTAACGGGACATCCTGCCTGCGCTTCTGAGTAGGCAGCCACCAGCTCGTTCATCCGCCAAAACTGCCCCTTGCCATAGGTCATGATAATCCACAGCACCTTCCAAGAATAGCGGTAGTAAACCATAATTTTGATGGTGCTACCCGGTTTAACATAGCTCCGAATTTGGTCGATAACGTTCTCAGGATGGGGAGTGTGGTGAATCACCCCAAACGAGTACACCAAATCATAGGTTGCAAGGGGTAGCCATTGATTTAGCTCTTCAGCATTACCGTGGTAGAAGGAAATGCGATCGCCCAAGTCATAAACCTCTGCCCGTTGTTTTGCCAGCTTTAGCGACTCATCGGATAAATCAACCGCCGTAACTTGCGCCCCC
>JBBSCL010000389.1:0-4249 GCA_038250345.1 Leptolyngbyales cyanobacterium | reverse complement strand
GGCTATACCAATTGGAAAAAGCAGTAACCGGAGACTATAGTTGATTCGTAGCATGACTCAGCTCTCAGCCCCCACGCGGCTATGGCCAATCACTTGAGGACATCCATTCCATGACCTTTAAAGGGTAAAGGGGCGATCGCAAAAGGCATTCGGGAAGGGGCATGGCATCAGCTTACTTAAAGATAAGCATCATCGCTCTCGATACACTCAAGAAAGACCCTAATCACGGAGCTTGAATCATGAAAGCGATTGAAACCACCGCCACTCTCACCGAAAATGGGCACTTACCCTCGACGAACCACTATCACTCCCTTACCCAAACCGCGTCCGTATCATCGTCCTCATCCCTGACGATAAAGAAACTGATGACGACCCAATAGAAACAATCGTTGAAGGACTACACGAAGGCTGGCAACAAGCGCTCACAGGCAAAACCCAACCAGTCTCTCAGCTCTGGGAAGGTTTAGATGTCGAATAATCTCCCGATTCAAGTCAGCTTCACCGATCGCTTTGAAAACGAAGTCCGCCGACTTGCCAAACGCGATCGCCGCATTCGTCTTGACATCCAACCCATCATCGACCAACTCAAAATCGGCGAACTTCCAGGCGATCAAATCCCTAGCATGGATTACACCGTCTTCAAAGTCAGGGTCAGAAATAGCGATGTGCAAAAAGGCAAAAGCGGTGGCTACCGAGTCATCTACTACCTCAAAACCGAAACGCAAATTCTGCTTGTCACCATGTATTCTAAATCTGATCACTCAGACATTACCACCGCCGAAATCCGAGAAATTTTGAATCGTGCAGAAAAGCAGTTAACCGATTCTGAAGACGAACTAGAACGGAGCTAACATTGCTGCCAATAGCACTTTCGTCACCAATGTAATTGAAAAGGACTAAAGGATGAAGCTCATCCCCCTTTAGCGACTGCAAGTAATCTTTACATCACCATCAGCAACTTTCGGCAGTTCTGCTGCAAGGGGTTTGCTAGCTAGCTGGCTTGAACAACCGCACAAATCCCTCCTGCTCAAAATGTCGATCGGTAGTCAATGATTCAGAAATTCCTCTCCGACGCATCAAAATAAAGCTGACCGCATCGCAGAGTGAATAACTCTTGTCTTGTCGTAGCAGTAGCAATTCAACAGCGGCTCGGTGGATTGACTCATCAACCCACACGGTCTCTATGTCTGGACTGCTTAACAGATCAACAACAAAATCAAGAACTGATGCACGAGGAAATCGTCGGGCATTAGCAAGGGCGACATACTCTGCAATGACGTAATTGTGCGTCAACCGCATGGTCGCTGTTTGATACGCAACGCAAGCTTGAGTATGCAGCGGCTCAGTCGAGAAATGTAGACAGAGCAACCCAGAGGTATCGAGGAGCATTATTCTCTCTCATGGGTGCTGGCATATTCTCTAGCTAAATCCGCATCAATGCTTTCGTTGTCTAAATCTGTAGAACCACCTAGTTCCAACGTCCCGAAATGACGCTCAAACCTTGCCCGCGCCGCACTCTTCTCAGCCTCATCCAAAAGTAGCTTTAGAACCTGTGGAAACTGTCGCTCCAACAGGGTAGCGGCTAACTGCGCCGGAGAAATCCCGATCGCCTGTGCTTGTCGCTGAATCGCAGCAAACACCTGCTCACTGAGTTCTAACGTCAAGATTTGGCTCATAAGGAGATGAGAAACGCGGATATAGCCTGATTGTAACTTTTCTAAAACCAGCAACTTTGGCACCGTGGTCTGTAATGATTCTTTTGGATCGGGCTGAAGCGCTTATCTGTTACAGTCGGCAAGTCTTGACGCGAGAGAAGAGAACACACCTTTGGAGAACATATCGTAAATGCCCTTAATAAACGAACTCCAAACAGGTACATGCGAGAATATATTTGCCGGGAGGTGCCCTTTTGGTGCAGTGAGGTCAAAGGTGATTTGTGAATATGACAACCATTCCACTCCCATAACGAAACCGTCCTTGGTTCGTCCTCGTCCCATAACGAAACCGTCCTTGGTTCGCCAGCTCACAGTTACGCCAAACTTGTTCCAGTCTGTATTGGATTTGGTTGGGCTGCCGCAGCTTTGCCAAATTTCCTTTTGCACACTAAAGCCAAATTTTCCCTGGCTATACTTCACCCACAGTTGGTCGATGTTGTATAAATCCTGGCAGGGAAAGTTCTTGATATCTTCAATTCGTAGCCAGCCTTCCTCTTGCCGATCCATCACTTCGCACATGCGGTCAGCAGTTTCCTGGTCGGCAGCTTTCCAGTCTTGGGCGGCTAGCAGGTCGCGCAACTTGGCGTAGTAGTTGGCCCCAAATCGTTTTGAACTCAGGTCGTCTGTATCTAGCTGGGGTTGATTAGCAGCGGCTTGTTTTTGTCGTTCCGTTTCCTCCCGCTGGCGTTCTAGTTCTGCGACATATCCTTTCAAGTCATGACCATTCAGAAATTTCCGTTCAGCAGGAGCAACATCTTTCTCTCGCAACTTCAAATGATCTCGAAGATCAATAAGATCTTCTATAACTTTTGAACTGAGTATTCTTTCCTCCTCTAGACATTTTCTGAGAACGTCGTAATACTCTTCTAGCTTCCTTTGGTACTCTCGATGAGGCAGCAGTACCTCCTCTTCGATCGCCTCCGCCTCTATGTCTAAAATTCCTAGTTTCTGACGGAGCGAAAGCAATAGCCGTCTCGCGGGAATCGAGAATTGTCCTGATTCGGCTCTGCGCTCAGCTTCCTTGCGGTATTTCACCTTGGGGTCATCTTGGGGCGATCGCGCCAGCCGAATCCTATAGCCCTCATCCTTGAGGGTAATAATTTTCGGACTCATGGCGGGTGAGGTCGCTTCAACCTTCCGCCCTGCAAACCGATGGAGTTCTTCAACCGTGATCACCCCATCTTCGTCTTCATCAGCAGCACCACTGGCAATGCCTTCGACCAAGTAGCGAGTGTAAATCGACAGGTCAGCCCCTTTTTCCTCAAAAGCGTAGCCGATTTCATTGGTAGCAGTGAGCACCACACGCCCTTCCGCCCCGATCTGCTCCTTCAAATCGATCTCGCCATCATCTCGCGCCAGAAAATCTCCAAAGGCTCCACTAAAGCAGCAATCTAAAATAATGACTTGGTATTTAGCCGTGCATCTGCGGATGCAGTCGTGGATGAAGCGAGCCGAGGTCGCCGTAGAACGTATTAGTGAATCCCGCTGTTTTTCTGTGTTATGAGCAGCAAAAAAGAGTTCGCGGCGATCGTCCTTTACCCCATGCCCAGAAAAGAACAGCAAAACCAGATCATCCGGTTTGCGTCCCTGGAACCACAGCTCAATTTCCCTCGCCATTTGTGCCTGGTTTGGGTTGATGACTGGCTTAACCTCGTCAAACCCACCCATCTGAGGATTCTGCAATACATCGGCAAAAGCAACTACATCTCTAGGAGCCGCAGGTAATGGCGTTAACCCTTCACCGTATTCTCCGACACCAATTAAGAGGGCATACTTTCCCATGAAGATTGCTACTGGATAAAGTTTTATTGTTGAGGTAACTCTTTCTTTTCTAAGATTTTAATCCGCAAGTTCGCCAAACGCTCAATGGTATCGGCAGCCTGATCGAGTTCCTGTTTATTGCGGTACTCGATGTTATAAGTCATCCCGTCGATTTCCCCAGAAAGCGTCAGGGTTTTACCGTAGCGCAGATTTCCCAGGTAATCCATGACCTTACCCAGGTTTTTGCGGTTAATCTCAGCCGTAAGGATACCGACTAAAAAAGCTGTCAATCCAGATTTAGCTGCTTCTGGAATATCCGTTTCCCTAGCTAGTCGAACTTCCTCTACTAAGTCGCCCGACTGCATTTCATCGGCAATATTCAGTAAAAAGTCTTCGAGGTCGGCGCGATCAAGGTCTAAACCTGCTTCGCTAAAGTCAATCAGAATCGTAGATGACATGGGTATGATAACTCGTGGCAAGGATAGTGGCTCTTAGCCAATCATATTATTCAGAAACAAGGAAATTCACATTGGGATGCAATTTTGTGCTTAGCTTCAAAATCAATCTTGAAGACTTGAGTTAATGCCTCCAAGATGTATTCACCATTAACTCAAGTCAGCTAACAATATCTTTCAGTCTCTAATCCAGTTGATTCAAGTTGTGTTTTTTGATTAGCTCCTGATTTTCGGGCAGGTTCACCCAAGTTTCTAAGGCATCCTGCAAGACATCAGAAATTGACCAATCGCGATCGCCATTTTTGATTGCAGTTAAGG
>JBBSCL010000388.1:0-4252 GCA_038250345.1 Leptolyngbyales cyanobacterium | reverse complement strand
TGTCGTATCGACACAGAAATGGGTTGGGCATGGGGTGTTGGCATCACAGTTATCCAGGGAAAAGACTATAACCTTACGGCTTCAGCTTATCCTTCATGCCCTCCGATTAACTGATTCGTTTCTTCCGCCAGTCTGCACTAGTCAAAATTGAATGATCCTGAAATATAGGTTTATTGACGAATTGATTCACACTCTGACGAACCTAAAAGCCACTTTCTCAGTCAATTGGGAAGTGCGGCGGAAAGAGTCTCACAAACGACCCTTTTTGAGACACACCCAACTGGCACATCTTTATTCTGTACTGTTAATGTACTATCGCAAAAACGGAGATGCTGATAACTTTAGATAGTGAATACTGGATGATGTCTGGAATGCCCCACTATCATCTGCCCATTATTTGGAGACGTTTTGCGCGTGCCCAAATCCAGTTCTCTGTTTCCGACTGATGATAACTACACGACCTTTTTGCGATCGCTGAAGGAGCGCATTCGGCAGGCGCAAATTAGGGCAGCGCTGGCAGTCAACCAGGAACTGACTCTGCTGTACTGGCAGATTGGTAAAGAAATTTTGACGCGACAGCAGCAGGAAGGCTGGGGAGCGAAGATTATCGAACAATTGGCAAAAGACTTGAAACGGGAGTTCCCCGATATCAAAGGACTGTCGTCACGAAACCTCAAATATATGAGGGCATTTGCTGAAGCTTATCCAGATGAGCAATTTGTGCAGCAGGTTGCTGCACAAATTCCGTGGTTTCATAACTGCGTTCTGATTGAGAAGGTAAAAGACCCATCAGAGCGACTCTGGTATATCCAGCAAACAACAATCAATGGCTGGAGTCGAAGCATTCTGGAAATACAAATTGATACGGGTCTGTATCGTCGCCAGGGCGGAGCGATTACCAACTTTGAAAGAACTTTGCCACAGCCACAATCGGATCTGGCGCAGCAACTGCTGAAAGATCCCTATAACTTTGATTTCCTCACGTTAGCGAAAGCAGCGCAAGAACGGGATTTGGAAAGAGCCTTAGTGGATCACATTCGAGACTTCCTGCTGGAGTTGGGAAGCGGTTTCTCATTTGTTGGCAGTCAGTATCCTATTGTGGTGGATGGGCAGGAGTACCGAATTGACCTTCTTTTCTACCACTTTAAGTTGCGATGTTTTATTGTGATTGATCTCAAGATGGTTGAGTTTCAGCCTGAATTTTCAGGGAAGATGAATTTCTATGTTTCGGCGGTCAATGCTATCTTGCGTCACCCAGATGATCAACCAACGATTGGCATTGTTCTTTGCAAATCTAAGAACAAAACGGTTGCTGAATTAGCACTTCAAGGAATGACCCAACCTATTGGTGTTTCGACCCACCGAATTGGTTCCGATATGCCTGAACAACTTAAAAGCCTTCTGCCTACGGTCGAGCAGCTTGAGATAGAACTACAAACCATCAAGGTCGAAAGTAGCGCCTCGGATGAGCAGTTGTGACTTGTGAGGCTTCGTTCATAAAATCGAGAAGGACAGCGTGGATAGAGGTTGGAGACTAACCTAACTCAGTGGGATTTATTGATTTGAGGTGAGCCAGGAACTCGAATGTACCGTAGACTATCTATGTAATTCCGATCCTACTCATGCAGATCGTCGCGATTATTAACCAAAAAGGTGGAGCAGGTAAATCAACCATTGCTGTACATTTGGCACGCTGGCTGCAAAAGCAGAAAGCTTCCGTATTGCTGGTAGACGCTGATGCTCAATGTTCCTCCTCGAAGTGGCTAGCACGGTTGGAGCAAGATATTCCCTATCAGATTTTGCAAGCCCCAGATGAACTTTTGGATGAATTGCCCAAGTTAGGAGAGTCTTACGATTGGGTAGTGGTTGATGGTCCTGCAGCTCTCTCTGAAACAACTAGAGCTGTCATCTTGGCGGCTGATTTAGCACTGATTCCGTGCCAGCCCACCGGGGTAGACCTGGAAAGCGCTTCTGATACTGTGCGTTTAGTTCACCAGGCTCAAAGAATTCGGCAGGGGCAGCCCAAGGCTGTGATGTTTGTTAATCGGGCAGTGAAAGGAACAAAATTGAAGGATGAGGCGATCGAGGTCTTACGGCTCATGCCTAATGTGTTGGTTTTAGACACGGTGATTCACCAGCGACAAATTATCGCTGACTGCTACGGGCAAAATGCGACGGTTTTTGATCTATCTGGTTCTACAGCAGGAATCGCCAGACGGGAGCTTGAGCAATTATTTAAAAAGGCTTTGGACGGTCTAAATGGTTAAATCAAGACAATCACTCGCGCAAGGGCTATCTGCGTCGATCGCCCAGAAGTTTATTGCTGACCCTGAGAGTGTTCAAGCCCCTCAAACAATACTGATTCAGCAAATTCAGTTACCCAAGCAACAACCTCGTCGCTATTTTGACCCTGACAAACAGGCTCAGTTAGTCAAGTCGGTTAAGGAACACGGCATTTTAGAGCCGCTATTGGTGCGTCCGTCTGGAAGTAACTACGAGCTGGTTGCGGGCGAAAGACGCTATCGAGCGGCTCAGGAAATTGGGTTGCAGGAAGTTCCTGTCGTCATTCGAGATTTTGACGATCGTCAGGCGCTCCAAGTTGCTCTGATCGAAAACCTTCAGCGAGAAGACTTAAACCCTATCGAGGAAACCGAGGGTATTCTTGAGCTGCTAGCGATTGAGCTTAGGAGCAGTACGGTGGATGTTGCCTCTGTTCTCAACCGGGCGAATCATGCTAAAAATCGAGGTCAAGAGTTGGAGGAAAACGTTTTCCTCCAATTTCAAACGATCGAATCAGTTCTGGCTGGTATTGGTCGCTTTACGGCTGAATCCTTCCGCACGAGCCGTTTGCCACTGCTTAACTTGCCATCAGAAATCTTGCAAGCGCTACGCGAAGGGAAAATAGAGTTCACGAAAGCCAGGGCGATCGCTCGCGTGAAGGATGAGAAGCAACGGACGGATTTACTGAAACAGGTTGTCACGAAGAATCTACCATTGAGTGAAATCAAGACGAGAATTCAAGCGCTAAAGTCGGATGTGGAAGAAGCATTATCAGAGGAGACACCGGAGAAGGTGGTTGCCGAACGCTTGGGCGCTATCAGTAAACGCTTACAGAAGCCTAGAGCCTGGGGCGATCGCAAGAAACGCGATCGGATTACCAAACTGCTGGATGAGTTGGATAAGCTCACCGCAGCAAACGAGTGAGACCCAGGTATCCATTACCTTGCTGCCGCAAAAGTTTGGGCAGGGGTAAAGTCAGGTGTGCCGAATTGCGGTGACTGCATAGCATCGCTTCCCTGAAAGGTGCCAGATTCGACGGAACGGTCGCCTGCCAGTACCAACACTAAGACGGTTTCCAATTGTGGATCAACAATCCAGTATTCCGGGATCTCCCGATCCTGATAGGGGTAAAGGTAGCGAGGCTGTAACCAAATGCCACCCTGTTAATTTTGAATATTATTGAAGACTGATTCAGTCAGCAAAAAAGATAACGGCTCACTCATATTTGTAGCAAAGCCCAGAATACCCTGATCCCGATGTTCATAGAGTAAGTCCCCATTGCGATTGAACAGAAATGTTCCCCCCCGTTGGGTCAAATAGGTTGCATTCGGCACGTAGGTTTTCCAATGTCCCAGAACCTCTGCCATATTTCGCAGTCGCAGGGTTGCCAATTCAAACGGACGCTGAAATCCCTTTCCTCCAGCCAGGTTGAAGAACGAGCCTTGGAACGCGGGCAATGGAGCCGCTTTCACCACCTCATCATCAGCAATTAACTGGGGTGCGCTGCGATCGCCCCGATAGCCGCGAAACACTTCTGCCAGAGTGCCAGGACTGCCCACTCCCGCACACATCAGCATTAGATTCAACCAGGCATTCTGAGTCGAGGAAAGCGCAGGCACCTTGAGCGACAGTCCCGCATAAAGACCCAGTTATTGATGTAGTTCTGCCGTTGGATCAACAAACAGCCCGTTGGGAGAAAACCCAGTGTAAGCACAGAACTGTTCTCCTGAAGCGCGATCGCCAATTCCGACTGCGCGAATCGTCAGCTTCGCTTCTTGGAGTTGCTCCGCATATCGTTGCAGCCACCAGGCATACTCCAGACTATCGAAATCTCCTAGTTGCGGTAGGACCAACACCAGAAGGCGGCAATCAGTATCGCACCCATTTAGGATGAAACTCTGGTTGCCATCACTGACCCGTTCCCGCTGAGTTTGTTTCAGAATGGTGTATGGATTCATTCCATCAGTCATAG
>JBBSCL010000387.1:0-4254 GCA_038250345.1 Leptolyngbyales cyanobacterium | reverse complement strand
TTGCTTCTGTGCCCATTCTCGCAATTGCTCATCGGGGTCATTTTCCGCTCTATCGCGCAACAATTCAAGAGTTTTGGGACGGGTCGGATAGTGGGTGAGGAGTGCTTGTAGGGAAGTTTGGCGAGGATTGGGATTACTTTGTTGATCCTCTTTTTTGAAAAATGGGTCATTTTCTGATGCTTCACATAACAAGTCAAAAACTTTGGGTTCATCTTTCCAACCTTCAGAAAGCTCAAATAACGCTACTGATCTTACCCACTCATGTGGATCTGATTGAGCATGAAACCTAAGTTTGTGTAATGTGTCTGGATCATCTTTATAGCTTGCTGCAATTGCTCCTAAAGCTGCCCCTCTCTTTTCATATTGTTCATTATCAAGACAGCGACTAAGTAAAGGGAAAGTCTCCGTGTTTTCTTTAAAGAACTTAGCAAGCAAATTTGCAGCAACTCGTTTCACCCACCTACTTCCTGAATTAGAATTTAAACAAGATTGAATCAAAGGTAACGTGTCAGGATCGTCTTTAAACGTAAGCGCTAAGCCCTGTAAAGTAGCTGATTGCACTCCCCAATTTTGATCTATTTGAGCAGAAGATTTAAGCCAAGACAAGACTAATAAATCATTATCAAAGTTTTGACTGATAGCTTCCATTACTGGATCTGGATAGTAAAAAACTTCTATTGATTGAATATGCTTTTGGAAAAAATCTAGAAAGTCTGGTTTATGTTTGCTGATTTGACTAAGTGAAGAAATCGCTTTTTGATAAGCACTTAAGTTACCTTTATTGCCGCTCTCTTCTACAAGGCTTCGCATAAGTTGTATTAATTTTGCTGCAATTGCTTCGATACTAGAGTGACTTTCGACTTCTAATAGACAATTAGAAGCAAGGAATAAATTTTTGAAATCTTTCAAATCGTTCTTCATGTCCATCAGAAACACAATCAGTTCTCCAGAAAACCTTGCATCGATCGCCCCACAAATTAACCTCAGCACCTCATGCCAAGTCTCATCCTGCCAGTGATTGCCAAACACTTCATCCCGCAATTGTTCAAAGGTGAGGGTGCGTTGTTTCTCGAAGCGATTGACGATTTCGACGGCGCAGAAGTATTCCAAAAAGGTGCGATGGACGAAGCCGTAGATGTCGCTGCCCCGATCGCACAAAATAAAGTTCCGATGCCGTAACTGATCGATCAGCAGATTCGCCTTCTCGCGTGGGTCACTGAAGCCCTGGTCTTTCAGGTAATTCGTCAGCACTTGGGTTAATCGTCCGGCATCGATCGCGTTACCCTTCAGCCCATCCTCGCCTGCCTGCATTTCGTAGGCAACTAGCCGCAGCATTTCCTGTTTTTCGCGTCGCCCGATCGTGTCCAGGGGCAGCTTCAGCCGTTTATGATCCACATCCCAGTTGTGCAACAGCACCCGCGAAGCCTGGTCGTAAAGTTCGGCGCGATTCGTGAAACGATCCCTACGGGAATCGCGGGGCAATTCTTGGCGGCGGTTCAGGATTGCCATCATCGTCAGCAGCAGCGGGTTATCTGCCAGGTTTTGGATCGCTTTAGAGTTCGCGATCGCGTCTTTCAATCGCTGTTTCAGTCGTTCCTGATCCCCATCGCTACCCATTGCCAGGTTGTACCAGCGATCAATAAATTCGTGAATTTCGGCGGTTTCTAACGGCTGAATTGTGAAGTGACGAAACTCTGCCTGCTGAAGCTTTTCGGGGCTATAGCCGATGACTCGCGAGGTGATCAAAATTTGCGCCTGGGGATACTGTCCGGCAAACCGAATCATGTCGTCGATGATGGCGGACTGTGTGGCGCGATCGAACACCTCATCCAAGCCATCAAACATCACTAGGGTCGGATAGTCTTGCAAATGCTGGTGGAGTTGCTGCTGATCAAACTGCCAATCGACCCCGCGCCCACTGTGGAGGAATTCCAGGAAATTAGGCGATCGGGCGATCGCATATTCTCGCAGTTCAATCAGTAAAGGCAATCGCTCTGAGAAGTCGGAGTTTTCAAAAAACTCCGACTTCTGGGACTCCACCCATGCCAACGCGAGATATTGCAACAGCGTCGATTTTCCGGCACCCGGATCACCCAAAATCACGGCATGGTGCGAGTCTGCCAGCGCTTTTAACACTTTTTCTGGCGACTTCTCAAAATAGTCACGCCGATAGCGATCCAAATTTGCCTCAGATAATTCCGCTGGTTCTTCGGCATGAAAGCGACGCTGCAAATCGATCGGCAACTCATAGCGCGAGGGCGGCATCGCTTGCCGCACCGTTGGCTCAATAAATAGATTCCACAGCTTCATCCGGTACTGCTGATCGGTGCAGTCGATTTCGTGCAGCTTCAGCGCCCCGTAGCTGGTTTGCAGACTGGCACGATATTTGGCAACATCAAAGCCGGGTGAAATCTGAGAGGTGTTACGGGCGATCGCCTCCAAAAGTTCAGTCTCCAGCAGCGATCGCAGTTCTGGTGATTCGCGCACAATTCGCCGCACTTTTTTGAGATACTCACTGCCAATTCGCTGCCAGTCAAACCCTTGGGGCAGAGCGGGAAACGGTTTACTTTTCAGCGTGGACTGTTGCCAGGTGGTTGCTAATCCTGCCACATCGATCGCGCTGCAATCTTTTTCAAACGCTTTACCCAGAATTGGCTTCACCGATTCATTTTGAACAAATTGCATCAACGCTGGATCGTAGCGATCGCGAATTTCAGCTTTAGACAAATCCTGATCTTCCAGTTCATCCGTCACCAGTAGCAAAAACGCTTTCAACGCACTGGCAACCGCTTTCTTTGCCACCTCTGGTTTTGCCGCTGCTACTCCTTCTTTCAGGCAGCCTTTAAAGAAATCCTTAACATAATCTTCTGCGGCAGTTTGCCCCAACTTCAGCAATTGCTCAAGTCCGACTTTTGCCAGTTCTGTTACACCCAAGGTGAGGAGCCATTCCAACATGCTGAACTCTCACAAGCGTCTAAGGTTTCCAATCTCGCTTTATCCTAGCTCTTTAGCGTTCGCTATTCCAGGGCATTGCTTTGTTGAGAGGATGCTAGAAACCCATTGGGCTAAAGGAACCTACAAGAGGTGCCCCTATTTATCGAGTAAATGTAAGAACTCTAGCACCGTGGCATTTGTCCAGCCAAAGCCTATTTCGTTGGAACTGTAACCAAACAAAATTTCATCAGAAACATTGGCGGAACATCGGCAAACATCATACTTTTCAACAATGATCCCGGTTTTTTCAAACTCCTTAGAAACCATTGCCACAAACTTTTTAGCAATCCGTTCCGCATCTTGTTTGTAGCCATAATTCAACAGCCCTTGCACTGCAATCAGATTCAACGGTGCCCAGCCAAAAGGCGCATCCCATTGATTGCCACTGACATGGGTGCTGGTGAGTAAACCACCCGCAACTTCAAACTTGTCGAGCGATCGCACCACGGCGGCAGCTTGAGATGCAGACGCAATGCCTGCCCAAAGAGGATAAAACGTGGTGGCAAACTCATAGCGACATTGGGCGCTGGTTTGAAAATTGTAATCGTAGTACAAACCGTCTGCTTCGTGCCAAAGGAACTGATCAATTCGTTGATGGCGATCGCTGGCACGATGATGCCATTGTTGAGCGATATCATCATGGTCTAAGAGGGTGTAGATTTGGGCAATATCCTGTTCCATTTTGTAGAGCAAGACATTCAGGCAAACGGGCGCATAGTGAATAATATCAATGCTGAATGGACCAAATCGATTGGAAATATCAAAGCCCGATTCGCGCATGGAGCGATCGCCTTTGTAAAACAAATCGGTCAATGTATCCTGTTCGCGATCGTAGTAGAGGTTGACATCATAAGCATCCACAGAATTTTGCGTGTAGTATTCCCGGACGCGATCGTAATGGGTTTTGCCCTCTTCATCTATTTCCGATGCCACTACTTCTGGCGCGGGACCGTCTCCCAAGGCAAAGTAACGCGACAATCCGGTTGCTTGATTGAGATGAGGTGGCACCGTCCAATAGTAGTAATAGCGCTCAACTAAGGATAGCACCGATCTCAGCCATTCGATATCGTGAGTATGCTGAAATAAGGCAAGAACCATCGGGGTAAGTATCGGAGGCTGCGATCGCGACAGCATGTAAGTGCGATTGGCATTCAAAATAGTGCCGTAATGCTCAATTTCATAGAGCAATTGCTCGACCATATATTTTGCCAGATCTAGTTCTCCATCACGCAGCAAACCAAGCTGAATAAAGTAACTATC
>JBBSCL010000386.1:0-4265 GCA_038250345.1 Leptolyngbyales cyanobacterium | reverse complement strand
ACTCTAGGGCAGGTGATGAATCGCCCATCCTGGCTGCCCGTGCCCGCGTTTGCGATCGAGGCATTGCTGGGGGATGGCGCGATCGTCGTTTTGGAAGGTCAGCAAGTGTTACCCCAACGCACCCAAACCACCGGATTCCAATACCAATATCCTGCCTTAAAAACAGCCTTAGAAGAAGTGCTGGCAGAATAGCGCGTAGGGGCAACTCGCTGGATTTATTTGCAGACTTTCTTCACGATCGCAAGTTGGCTTGCCTCAGCCCACCAAGTCAGCAATTTGGGCGTTTGAGCCGTGATGGTCTTAAATTCTGCTGTCTGTGATAGGTAGATAAAGATAGGAATCAGGTAGAAATCAGCAATGCTGGGAGTACTGCCAAGTAGGTAGGGATTTCCTATAGTCAAAGCTTCGATCGCTAATAATGCCGTTTGAGCGGGTGCGATCGCACTGGTTATCTTGGCTTCATCGGAGGTGCCACCTTGGCTAGGCACAATCAAGCGCTGAATCACAATGTTGCTAATTGCTGAAGGGTAGAGATAGCTGTCAATAATTGCCATAATTTGGCGCATTCGGGCTTGTAGTAAAGGCTCGGCTGGACTAAATTCGTGATTGGCAAAAACTGCATCTAAATATTCAGTAATGGCAGCGGTTTCGTACAGTGATTCCCCATCAATGTCCAGCGTGGGCACCTTACCAAACGGATTTTTAGCAAGATACTCTGCTGACTGGCTTTCCCCATTGAAGATATTGACTGACTTGAGGGTGTAGTCTATGCTGGCGCTTTCCAACAGCAGCCGAACGGTGCGAACGTAGGTGCTGACGGGCGTTCCATAAACAGTGAGGTTTGCCATGCGTATTAAATGCTTAATCGAAAATAGGATACCCATTAGAATACGCTGATTTCCAGCGCGATCGCTGTTGTGCTCCTCACCTTCAGTCGGCTGTAAACTCCTGCATAGGTAGAGAGTTTGCTAGAATTTTGGCATCTAACTTCGTGGGTACAATCCATGACTCCTCAACTGACAGAGCCATCCAGAGTGCAAGCGATCGCCGAGCAACGGGTCGTGTTAGAAGGCATTCGTTGGCAGCAGTATGAGGGGTTGCTGGCAACATTGGGAGACGATTTCCCCAATCTGCGGCTGAGCTACCTGGAAGGCACGTTGGAAATTATGACGATATCGCCAGAGCATGAAGAGCTTAAAAAAATGATTGCGATGCTAATGGAGGCATTCTTTCAAGAAACTCGAACGCGGTTTCACGGCATGGGTTCTGCTACTTTTCGCAAGGCAGCGCGACAACGAGGATTAGAACCAGATGAGTGCTATTGTTTGGGTCAGAAAAAGGATGTTCCAGATATTGCAATTGAAGTGATTCTCAGCAGCGGCACTGTCGATAAGCTGGAAATTTATCGTGGCTTAGGCGTGACGGAAGTTTGGTTTTGGGATAATCAGTTTGCGATTTATCACCTGCGATCGCAGCAATATGAATTAATTCTAAAAAGCGAACTGTTGCCCAATCTGGATATTACTGTGTTATCTCGCCACATTAGACCCCTCGATCAGTTTGATGCAGTAATGGAATTTCGAGAACTATTGCGACAAAACCCATAGAAGAGATTATTTAAGCTCCTGTGACCTCAGCTAGCCCGATCGAACTTTTTCGCTACCCAACTTGAAATGCCACTGACGATCGCGCCTGTCATCAAAATTCCGAGGGCAGGCTGTACTACAGGCTGCCACAGTTTGTACCACACGTCTAAGCCGAGAGGAACGCCACTGGTGCGCCCGACCACCGCGATCGCTAGCCACCCAAAACAAAACAGCACAAAAAACAAATTTGCCATCAACGCCAGATTCAGCCAGTCAAGCATTTTGTCTTTCATGGGTTTACTTTCCAAAACTCTCTGATTGTTTAGCTTACAGCGATTCACTCATCAAACACTACCCTTGATAGAATCGGACACAATCTCAAAATCCACTCCATAGGTTTCGAGGAGATTGCACGTGTGATGATCGACCACATTGGTATCGCTCAATTCCAAACTATAAAAGTCGATAGTTGATTGTTCAAAATAGGGACCTGCGTGCCAAGTTCCCAGATGCAGCTTAATAAAGCAGTTGCCCGGAATCCGAAAGGCAATGATATCTTCCCAATTTGGGGTAGCCGCTTCACCGGGCGGTGCCACTGCCATGAACCACTCTTGACCTTCTAAAGCCCCCAAGCACTGAGTACAGCGTTGATGCCGGGTGATGTGGTTAAATTTGAATCCGCGATTGTGCCGCCGCATAATATGGAAGCGCGGTGTGCCATTTTGAAGCTGGAGTTGGGCATCGCGATCGCCATAGGGCTGATCATCTGGACAGGCAAAAATCACTTGTCCAAAGGGTTGAAATGATTCTAGGGTAATCAGGTGAGGACGCAGTTTAAGCAGCAGGTAGGTTTCCATAAACGTAGGGGAAAAAGTGGTTGGATGCAAATGGATTCACGTTTAAACACCTTGTTTCCGCAGATTTATTTTGTGCCGTAAATTTATTTTGTGCCAAACAGGCGATCGCCCGCATCGCCCAATCCTGGAATAATATAGCCGTGCTCATCCAAGTGATCGTCAATCGCAGCCGTGTAAATGGGCACATCGGGATGGTGATCATGAAAATTGGCAATGCCCTCTGGTGCTGCCAAAAGGCAAACCAGCTTTAGCGTTTTAGGATTGGTTTCTTTGAGCCGATCCACTGCCGCGATCGCCGAGTTCCCGGTTGCAATCATTGGGTCTACCACAATCATGTCGCGCTCTTCAATATCATGTGGCACTTTGAAATAATACTCCACCGGAGTCAGAGTTGTCGGATCACGATATAGCCCAATATGCCCCACCCGCGCCGATGGCATCAACTGCAACATCCCATCCAAAATACCCTGACCTGCCCGCATGATCGAGACAATCACCAGCTTTTTCTCAGCAGCCAGCACTGGCGCTTTCATTTCTGCCAGCGGGGTTTGAATCACCTCATACTTCAGCGGCAAATCGCGCGTCACTTCATACGCCAGCAGCATACTAATCTCAGTCAGCAGCGATCGAAACTTTGCGGTACTCGTCTCCACCCGACGCATCAACGTCAGTTTGTGCTGGATTAAAGGATGGTCAATCACGGTTACTTTGGAGGGCATGGTTGTAGAAAAGTTTTGAATTTTAAGTTATGGATTTAATTAGTTTTGAGTTTTGAATTGAGTGCTGGGGTTTTAATTGAGAACTCAAAATTGAGCATTCAAAACTTTAAAAGACTGTGCCGTCGCTGGCGATTTGAATGGGAGAAGTGCCGCCAGGTCGCAGGTCTGCGGCGATTTGTCGTCCGGCTGTCCAGGTGCCGCCTTGCAGAATTTTGACGAGGGGCAGGGCGATCGCAGTCATGCCGAGCTTCTGACGAATGGTTTCGGCTATGCGATCGAGCAGAATTACGGTGAGGGCGCGCCATTCGACGATCGCCTCAGAGCTAACCAACTGCTGCTGTTGCAGAATCGTTGGATCTTTCACTTGCAGCAGTCCTAAGTCGATACATAAACCGCCGTTGCGATATTCGGGCAAGCCAGTTAATTCATCTAGTCCAGTAATTTCTAAGCCAAGTTCTTGTAAGGGTTCGAGCAGGGAATAGGTGAGCCATTGGGAAAGTTTGTGAAAGGGGATGAGGGAAGGGAATAGGGAGTAGGCTTCGACGTGAGCGCTCAGCCGAACGGGAATAGGGAATAGGGCGGAGTGAGTCCACACGTCGCCGAGATTAATTCTGGCGAGGGTGAGCCGTTGCGACCAGATGTTGCTGAAGCCTTCTAGGACTGCGCTCAAGACTTGGGCGGCGGTGAGGGTGCCGTTATGCGATCGCGCTAGCAGGTAATCTACTAGCATTCCAGGGCGGGGGGATTGGGTGCCGAATAGGTGGGGATAGCGGGGCAGGGTGTTTCCAAGTTGTTGCAACAGTTGAGTGCGACCTGGTAATCCCACTAGAGAATTTTCAGCAGTAACTTGGAAGCCTGTCGCTAAAGACTCTTCGGTTAACGTTTGCAAGGCTTGAGCATCGACTTGGAGTAGATTATCTGGACTGCTAGAAAAAATCCCCTGGCAGACCATCCAAAAGCTGGCGATCGCCAACCCTTCTGAGCGACCAAATGTTTGGCTGGTGCTGGCTTCGGTGTAATGCCATGTGGCTCCGGCTCCGGCATCTAGCAAGACGCTGACGATCGCCAAGTCAAATTTGGCACGGGCTTTTTCAATCGGCGTT
>JBBSCL010000385.1:0-4267 GCA_038250345.1 Leptolyngbyales cyanobacterium | reverse complement strand
TAGCGCTTCTAAAATCTTTTCGTATGACTCCCAACTGACATCGTGCAGGGTGACGCGCTGTTCACCAACGGGCACGGGGGCAGTTGTAGCTGGTATTTTGTGTGTGCTAACCATAAACGAACGCACCGCAAAACTATGCCTTTATCATAAGTAATCTTGTACGGCACTCAACGGCATAACATGCTGGCGATCACGCTCTTCTATCCAGTGTTACTAACGATAGCTTCGTCATTATTAATAACAACTTGTGTGGAAGTAACGATAGCTTGTGCAGAGATAACGATAATTTGTGCACTGGTTAGGACAGCTTCAGCAGGCATGACGATTGTTTGTGTGTGAGTAACGACAGCTTATGCGGAGGTAATAACCTTTTGTACAAAAGCAAGCACAACATCTGCTGAATGGAGGCTATTATTCAGGTTAATCCCCTAGCCTCAGCAATTTATGCCAGAAGACTACCTCGTGATTGTGACGGATGATGCGGATGAAGTATCAGCACCGATCGACGGTGAAAAGGGATGGCGCGAGGAAATCGGTAAGCGCATTACCAACCTGAAGGAAATCCGGTTGCCCGTCTCGCAGCTAGAGCAGAACATGAATCAGTTTTTGAAACTGGTCGGACGCTTGTTCAAGCAGGTGGATCAGCAGATTGGTGCCGAATCCGACATGAAGCTGGATGAAGTCGAGCTATCGGTTGAAATTAGCGGGGAAGGGGAAGTTAAATTAGTAGCAGGTGGAAAAGCCGCTGGGAAAGGGGCAATTAAGCTGAAATTCACGCGATCGGATGCAAAGAAGTAGATGGCAAACAATTGGGCGATCGTTATTGGCATTAATCAATATCGCTTTTTGCAACCGCTGAACTACGCCAAGCGGGATGCAGAAGCGATGCATAGTTTCTTGATACAGGAAGCCAAGTTCGATCGCATGTTCTTGTTTACTGATGATTCTCCTGCGATCGGTGGCAAAGCGACTGAACCCTTTCGAGCGAACCTGCTGCGGGTCTTGCGCCAGATCTTTGCCGCACCGTTCATGAAGGATGGCGATAACTTTTGGTTCTTCTTCAGTGGGCATGGTATTCCACATAATGGGCAGGACTATTTGATGCCTCTGGATGGCGACCCGGAGGATATTGAAAATACAGGCATTTCCACCAATACCATTACCAACTACCTGCGGAATTGTGGAGCCGATAATGCGGTGATGATTTTGGATGCTTGTCGCAGTGGTGGCAAGAAAAGCGGGGAAGGCATCGGCAGACAAACGGAAGCAGAAGCCCGTCAAACCGGAGTGATCAGTCTGTTCTCTTGCAGTCCCAATCAGTACTCTTATGAATTAGAAGCCATTGAACAGGGAGCCTTTACCTGTGCCCTGCTGGAAGGATTAGGCATTCGAGGCAGATGTGCCACCGTGGAACGGCTGAACCAGTATCTCGAACATCGAGTGCCGGAATTGGTTAGTCAACATTTATCAAGGGCGAGGCAAATCCCCTACACGATCGCAGAGCCGCTGAACCGATCGCACCTAATTCTGATGCCCCAACACGCCAGCCTGTCTGATGTTAAGACTCTCAAAATCGATGCGTACAATGCTCAAACAGATGAGGATTGGGATGTGGCAGAACGGTTATGGATTCGAGTCCTAGCGTCTGCATCAAGACAAGATGCGGATGCGGTTAGAGCTTTGCAAAAAATTGCTGTCAAACGTCATACAGAAATGTCCCCGCCTCAACCGAAACCTCCCCAAACAGCGGAATCATCTAAGGCTTCCTCTAAGCTAACGATTCAAAAACCAAAAGCTCCATCAGAGCGAGCAATTTCGACAACTTCCGTTGCTCCAGGTCAAATTTTGAAGCACTCGGAGCAGAAACGAGTTTCTCAAATCCCTGAATTGGTTGCTGCCAATCTTCAAGAGTTTATCTTTGATGTTTTAGAACTCGACTCTTATGGGGAAGTAATCTCTCAACATATCGAGAAAAATTGGTTTCTTGTTGAGGAAATCAATGGGGCGATAATTGAAATGGTAGTTGTGCCTGGTGGAACTTTTCAAATGGGTTCATCTGAGTCAGAAGGTAAAGCTGACAAAAATGCTTGCCCTCAACATACAGTGTCAATCAAGCCGTTTTTGATGGGCAAATTCCCCATCACGTTTGCTCAATGGAGAGCAATTGCTCAATTGCAACCTACTCCTAGAAAGCTCAAACTACGTCCTTCACCACGTAACTGGGGAACTAATCAACCTGTTGTAGAAGTTTCTTGGCATGATGCAGTAGAATTTTGCAATCGTCTATCTCAAAGCACAGGAGCTACATATCGTTTGCCAACAGAAGCCGAGTGGGAATACGCTTGTCGGGCTGGCACCACAACTCCCTTTCACTTTGGACAAACAATTACCTCAGACTTGGCAAACTATGATGGCACCTATCCATTTCGCTTAGAACCAAAGGGAGTCAATCGAGCAAAGACATTAAAGGTTGGAGAACTAAAATTTGCTAACGTTTTTGGCTTGTTTGATATGCACGGTAACGTTTGGGAGTGGTGTAACGACCACTGGCATGGAAACTATAATAGTGCTCCAACTGATGAGGAGGCTTGGATGGATGGCACTAGCAATCAAAACTATGTAATTCGAGGTGGTTCTTGGCGCAACGAGCCTTCTAATTGTCGCTCTTCTTACCGTTTGTGGAAATGCTCAGAGCAAGCTTCTGATCACATCGGCTTCCGAATTGTACGAAGCTTATAGACCATTATTCTAGCTAGAAATGCCTTAAGTTGTCGCATTTTGATCGTAGGTATCAATTGTTTTTGAACCAATCTTTTTGTTGCGTTCAGCAACAGTTCTACGATATTCATATGCCTGAGCTACCCGCTCAGAACTGAGAATATTTAATACCCCAGTCTGTCGATTAATTTCATCAATGGCTTGAGAGATTTCATCTATTGAAATTTGAAAGAACTCCCTTTTATCATTGAGCAAATTTACTCTTCCAGACTGGAATCGACTGCGTAAACGCGCTAGCGTATCTGAAGCATCTTCCGAATAAACTTTAAAGTGGATATCAAATGGAAAAGGAAGGACAGGATTCATTTCACTAATGAAGTCATTGTCTCGAACGCTTTTACATATCCTGTAGATGCCTTGCCCTAAAGAACCAATATTTGAGATCACATAGATATAACCTTCTTTCCGTGCTCTGTAGCGCAATGTAGCCTGTTCTGTCTCAACTTTAGCTTTTTCTAACTCACGCTGAAGTTGAGTATTTTCCAACTCTAGTTGTTTGAGTCTCTCTCCCTCAGCCTGCTGTATAGCTTGACGAACACCTTCAATTTCCTGCCGATAAACTTCCTCTTTCTGCTCTGCCTTTCTAATCTCTTCTTCAGCTTTTACAAGAGCTTTACGTTCATTTTCGTCTTTTTTCCTTTCTTGCTCCTGTTCTCTCTCCCGCTGCTTTTTACAAGCCATTTCATATTGAAGATGTAGCTCTGACAATTTTAGGTTGAGATATTGCTGTGTGATTTCACAAGTGGTTGTTTCCGATAACTTATTCAATCTCTTAAAGCTTCTAACTATTCGTTCTTCCGAAGACTGAACATTACTATGTTTAACTTTGAGAATTACATCTTCAACTTCGGTGTTAAAAGCTATCAAAACAAGTTTTAGAAGATCTCTGGTAAATTTTTGACCCGTTTTTTCGCTATCTTTGACGATCCACTTTGTTTGACACTGAGCTGCAGTGTCATCGCTTATCATTCTTTTCTGTTCTGACTTAATCTGTTTCAGCCTTATCACATAATCTTCAGAATTGATAAAATCATATTTTGGTTCGTAAAAGCCAAACGACTGAATATATCCTTCCTCCTCAAGGTTGTATATTTCCTGCCGAAGGCTATCAATGTGTTTAGCAAGCTCCTCTTTAGTCCGAATTAGTTCATCATGCTCTCCCGTAGAAGCCAATTTTTTGTATCGATATAATTCTCTATTAAGCTGCTCTCGCTCGTTTTGCACAAACTTCAATTGCACAACTACCCCAATTAGACCCCCAATTAGACCAAGAATGCCTAGTAAAAATAATAGATCCATAAACCTGGCTTGGATAATCCCTCAAATCTTTATCTGTTAACATTAGTTAATATAGCGCTTATCAGCCTGATGTGGTACAATCAACATATTTTTGCGCGTTGCGCTTATCATCCAAATGAAACCCTATTCCCTAGACTTGCGTCAGAAAGTTGTCGAGACATATGAGGCAGGTGGCATTTCTCAACGTAAG
>JBBSCL010000384.1:0-4271 GCA_038250345.1 Leptolyngbyales cyanobacterium | reverse complement strand
CCAGCGCTTTTTCCAGAGTTTGAATCAGCGTCATCAGTTCAATCGGCTGATTGTTGCCAATGTTATAAACTCGGTAAGGCGCTTTACTGTCAGGCTGTTCTGCCAGATCTAAGCGGG
This sequence comes from Leptolyngbyales cyanobacterium, assembly GCA_038250345.1. Classification (GTDB taxonomy): domain Bacteria; phylum Cyanobacteriota; class Cyanobacteriia; order Leptolyngbyales; family Leptolyngbyaceae; genus ULC077BIN1. The sequence goes on along the minus strand of JBBSCL010000384.1, from coordinate 4,154 downwards.
AATCGACTCCCGGCGGGTGCAGCATCACCCGCACGACCCCTTCAATAATGTCGTCGATGTAGGTAAAGTCGCGCTGCATTTTGCCAAAGTTATAGACCTCGATCGCCTCTCCGGCAAGGATGGCGCGGGTAAATTTGAAATATGCCATATCGGGTCTGCCCCAAGGACCATAGACGGTGAAAAACCGAATTCCAGTCATGGGCAAACCATACAAATGGCTGTAGGTGTGGGCAATCAGTTCGTTCGCTTTCTTTGTGGCGGCATACAAAGAAACCGGATAATCGGTGCGATCGCTTTCGGCAAAGGGCACTTTTGTATTGGCACCATACACCGAACTAGATGAAGCAAAAACGAGGTGCTTAATCGCTTGCTGGCGGCACCCTTCCAGCACATTCACAAAGCCCGATACGTTGCTGTCGATATACGTCCATGGGTTTTGCAAGGAGTAGCGGATTCCTGCTTGCGCTGCCAGATTCACCACACAATCAAACGGCTGCTGTTGAAATAAATTAGCGATTCCAACGCGATCGCTCAAATCTAGCTCTTGAAACGTAAAGCCAGACTGGGGCTGCAACTGGGCAAGGCGATCGCGCTTTAAACTGACCGCATAATAGTCATTTAAATTATCAATGCCATACACCTGCATCCCGTCCCGCAATAATCGCTGCGCCAGATGGAACCCAATAAAACCCGCCGTCCCCGTCACTAAAACTTTCATCCAGCCACTCTACTCATGCGTTAGGACTGTTCTCAAAATTTCACAAAATCAAAAGCCAGAAGTTGTTGAGTAAACATTCTTCTGACTTCCAAGTTCTGAAAAATCAACTTGCTAAGTAACGTCTCACTGGGTTCCTAAAAAAGTCCGCGAACGGGCGCGGGGCGGGATGTGGGCGCTTGCGGGGCAGGCTGTGCGAAAGGAGGCGTGGTGATCTGCTGGGGAGACAAATCCTGTGGGACTTGCAGCGGTGATTCTACATAAGGAATGAAGGTTGGATCGACTTCTCGCGGAAATGCCTGAGTGTCAATGCAAGAACTCAGCGCGACCGGAGACGATAGCCCCGCTCCACCGCGACTGATACCCACAACGCAATTGGCGTATTGCACAGGCTGCAAGCTCCGGCGACAGCTATCTAACACTTCCCCTGCGACCGAATCTTTTAAAGCTCGGCTGATATCTGTGACGCAAAATGCCATATCTTCTGGACGACGAACTTGGCGACAGGCATTCAGCGCGTCAGTCGGCTCGTAGCCGCTAACTTTGCTAATGTCAAGGACGCAGGCAGACAAATTTTGGGGAAACTGTGCCCGTGAGCAAGCCGAAACCGCTAGCTCTGCGGAAATCTTGAGGTTGATCAAATAAGCAGCACAGTTGCGGAAATCTGTTTGGGAATCCTTACGAGCCGCGATCGCCGGAGAAATGGGAGCCGCGATCGCCGCCAACCCAGAGAGAATCACCATGCTGGCTAAGGTTTTAGGTAAACGAGTTGCCCACAGATGAGAGATTTCAGACAAGCTAAATGGGCAGATCTGGAGTAATTTCATACCTTTTGCAGCATTAACGACACATTGTAAGACAGGAGAATCAAGTTCAAAGCGTGAAACTAGAATAACCGCAATTTAGCCAAAAGCAACGAGCAAGACGATTCAAAGTTGCCCGATTGGCTGATATTCAAGCTGCCTTCGGAAATATGCAGTTATTTACATAGGACTTACGCACTCGCCCCCTAAATCCCCCAATTCTGGGGGACTTTGATCTCTAGCTCCCCCAGAATTGGGGGTTGGGTGGCAAATTTCGGTTGATTTGCGTAAGTCCTGTTACAGAAACAACCTGCAAAAAGAGCATAAACGATCGCCATTGTTTTCTCTGAGTACATGAAGAAATTCTAATTTTTGCTGCATAACTGATACCAAAAAGCCCTCCCGCACCCTAATTTCATGCCTGTTGATCTACTACAGTGATAAAGGTGGATGATAAATTCACTGATCTGCCGAGAGGATAGCCCGTATGCATTTGAGTGAGCTTAGCCACCCTAACCAGTTACACGGTTTGCCTGTGTATCAACTTCAGCAAATTGCCCGCCAGATTCGCGAAAAGCATCTGGAAACTGTTGCTGCAATTGGTGGGCACCTGGGTCCTGGTTTAGGGGTGGTAGAACTGACGGTTGCTCTGTATCAAACTTTAGACCTCGATCGCGACAAGGTGATTTGGGATGTGGGACATCAAGCCTATCCCCATAAAATGTTGACCGGACGCTACGCCCGCTTCAACACCCTCCGCCAAAAAGGTGGCATTGCTGGATATTTGAAGCGCTGCGAAAGCAAATTTGACCATTTTGGCGCGGGTCATGCGTCCACCAGTATTTCCGCCGCCCTTGGGATGGCGATCGCCCGCGATCTTCAAGGCGATAACTGTAAAGTGGTAGCGGTGATTGGCGACGGCGCTTTGACTGGCGGCATGGCGCTCGAAGCCATCAACCACGCCGGACATTTGCCCAAAACCAACTTGCTGGTGGTGCTTAACGATAACGAGATGTCGATTTCGCCCAACGTGGGAGCGATCCCCCGCTATCTCAACAAAATGAGGCTGAGTCCACCCGTTCAGTTCCTTGCCGAAAATCTGGAAGAACAAATCAAGCATTTGCCATTTGTGGGAGACACCATTTCACCCGACCTAGCGCGGATCAAAGAAGGCATGAAGCGGCTAGCGGTGCCGAAGGTCGGAGCCGTATTTGAAGAGTTGGGCTTTACCTACATGGGTCCAATCGACGGGCACAACTTGGAAGAACTAATCGCCACCTTCCAGCAGGCACACAAGCACACGGGTCCCGTTTTGGTACACGTTGCCACGACGAAGGGTAAAGGTTACGAAGTTGCCGAAAAAGATCAAGTCGGTTACCACGCTCAAAGCCCATTCAACTTGGCGACCGGCAAAGCTATTCCCTCTAGCAAACCCAAGCCTCCTAGCTACTCTAAAGTGTTTGGCGAAACGCTGACCAAAATTGCTGAGAGCAATCCTAGAGTGGTCGGTATTACGGCTGCGATGTCTACTGGAACTAGGCTGGATATTTTGCAAAAGCATCTGCCTGAGCAATTTATCGATGTGGGAATTGCCGAGCAGCACGCAATCACCCTAGCGGCGGGGCTTGCCTGCGAAGGAATGCGCCCGGTTGCGGTGATTTACTCCACGTTTTTGCAACGCGCTTTTGACCAAATTGTGCATGATGTCTGCATTCAAAATCTGCCAGTCTTTTTCTGTTTAGATAGAGCCGGAATCGTGGGCGCAGATGGACCGACGCACCAAGGGATGTATGACATTGCCTATATGCGCTGCATTCCTAACATGGTGATGATGGCTCCTAAAGATGAGGCTGAACTGCAACGAATGATTGTGACGGGCATTGACCACTTGGATAGCCCGATCGCCATGCGCTATCCCAGAGGCAATGGCTACGGGGTGCCGCTGATGGAAGAAGGTTGGGAACCCTTGCCGATTGGTAAAGGCGAAATTTTGCGGCAAGGGGATGACGTGTTGCTGGTTGCCTATGGCTCCATGGTCTATCCATCAATGCAGGTGGCAGAAATTTTGAGTGAACACAGCATCGAAGCCACGGTAATTAATGCCCGGTTTGCCAAGCCCTTGGATACCGAACTCATCTTACCGTTAGCACAACAAATTGGGCGGGTGGTGACGCTGGAAGAAGGTTGCCTTCCCGGCGGTTTTGGCTCGGCGATCGCTGAAGCGCTGCTAGATGCCGAGATTGCTGTATCGCTGACCCGGATTGGCGTTCCCGATCAACTGGTGGATCATGCTTCACCCGATCAATCGAAGGCATCGTTGGGTTTAACGCCGCCTCAAATGGCAGAGCGGATCTTGAAACTGTTTGCTAAACAGCAATCAGCCGTCGCTGTTTAAAAATCTGTGCTAGCAAGAATGATCAGGGGTGGGTAAATTGCCCACCCTTTTTTATGGGCTATTCTTCAACCGATTTGATTGAGCTGATCCATGAGTGTTGAGATCCCCAATCACAAAAGTGTGCTTGCCAGTCGAGGCGATTTTTGCCAGAGTTTCCAAGTATTGAAAAAATTTGATGCTGTCGTTGTCTTTTACTAAGTCTGCCGCATTTTTTAAAGTCCGTGCTGTGGCAACGGCGGTT